>CAIPBN010000079.1 GCA_903863315.1 uncultured Verrucomicrobiota bacterium
ACGGAGGCAGGGCTGCTTCGTCATCGGTTCAGCGCTTCATATTCCCCTTTGCTGCCCATTCGTTTCGTTGGTCGTCAACGGAACGGTTCTGGTTGAGCTTCACAAGCTCGAAACGCCGAACGAGGTCGTGCTCGTCAAAGTCCACAAACAATCCCCGCCAGTAGGACCAAGTTTTCGAATCTTTGCCCGCCCCCATCGCAGCATTGTGGCGCATGTCACTCAGTATCCCGGCATAGTAGAGATCTCCACCCTTCTTTTCCCAAGAGTAGGAGATTGCGGCTTTGAATTGGCTGGTCCGGAAGTTTTGGCCGATCCGTTGAATGACTTCGTCACGCGTGGTCACGCCAATGGCAATAAACTCGATGTCAGCCTTATCAATCACATCACCAGATCTGGCGGCCCGCTTGTCCGCAGGAACCGGGACTATCACCATCGCACAGCCGGTGAGGAAGAGGGCCGACATCAAGAGTGCCGACATCGCCAAGCCGCGTAGCCTGCGGCGTGTGCGGGTTGCAGGGCCAGAAGGAGTTGTGGCCGGGGACGCGGTTGCTTGTTTCATGCTGCGATGGTTCCAGCACCGGGCACCCGAGCGGTAATTGAAAGACTCAACCCAGCTATTCAGAATCCTACGGTTCAGAAGAATAAAAAAACTCCGGCCCGCGAACGGACCGGAGTTTGGCGAAAAGAATGTTGGCCGGGGCTTACTTCGCGCCCTGGTCAATCCACGCGCGGATGAGGCCGATCTGCTCGGCGGTGAGGGGCTTGCCCTTGCCTTCGGGGGGCATGGCGTCGTCTTCCACGAGGCGAGCGACCGCCTTGACGAGCGAGCTGTCAGCGCTCTTGCCGGGGATGACGGACTTGCCGTTTTCGCTGGCCTTGAGCGTGTTGGCGAGGGTGTCGAGGCGGAGCTTGCCCTTCTGCTTCTTCTCGCCGTGGCATTCCACGCAGGACTTCTCGAAGATGGGCTTGATGTCCTTGTCGAAGGTCACGCCGGCTTTCTTGGCGGCCGGGGGAAGTTCCTTCTTGCCGGCGGCCGAGACTGAGGAGGCGAGGGCGAGGCCCGCGCAGAGACTGAGTGCGATGGTGAATCGTTTCATAATTTATGATGGTGTCAGCGGTGGCTGTTTAGCCGCAGGGGGGACGCTTTGCACGCAAAAAGATTCGGCCGGTGTGGCGTCGCGGCTTGACCATCGGCGGCGGGATGCGGCTGAATTTGCCCGCTCACAAAAAGTCCATAGCGCCATGCAAGAAAAGCCGCCCGCGCCGGGCACTCCGGCCACCGCCCCGACCGAACGTCGGGAGTTTCTCAAGCAAGGTTGCGCCGCCTGTTTGGGGCTGGCCGCCGTGGGCGCGCCGGTGGCCGTGGGCGTGCGCGTGCTGTTGGATCCGTTGCACCGGTCCGGCGGGTCGGACGCGTTTGTGAAAGTGACGACGATTGACTCGCTGCCGGAGGACGGCACGCCGGTGCAGTTCCCGGTGCTGGCGGACAAGCGGGATGCGTGGACCAAGTTCACCCAGGTGCCGGTGGGGGCGGTGTTCCTCCAGCGGCAGGGGGCGCGCCAGCCGCTGGCCTTGAGCGTGGTCTGCCCGCACGCGGGATGCTTCGTGGATTACCTGGAGGATCAGGAGTCGTTCCTCTGTCCCTGTCACAACAGCTTTTTCAAGAAGGACGGCTCGCTCAAGGATGAGCAGAGCCCCAGTCCGCGCCGCCTGGACACGCTGGACGTGGAGGTGCGCAACAAGACCGAGGTGTGGGTCCGGTTCCAGGATTTCCAGCTCGGCATCACTGAGAAAATCCCCATCGCATGATGAAGCGCGTTTTGGCTTGGTTGGACGAACGCACGGGACTGGGCCGCTTCGCCGAGGCGTGCCTGTTCCAGAACCTGCCGGGCGGGTCGCGCTGGCGTTACGTGTGGGGCACCCTGGTGGTCTATGTGTTCCTGTTGCAGGCCATCACGGGGTTTTTCCTGTGGACCGGCTACAGCCCCAGCACGCAGACGGCGTGGGAGAGCATTCATCACATCCAGAGCGAGATGGCGGGCGGGTGGATGCTGCGGGGGCTGCATCATTTTGGCGCGCAGGCGTTCGTGGTGGTGCTGGTGCTGCACCTGTTGCAGATGGTGATCTACGGCATCTACCGCGCGCCGCGGGAGGTGAACTTCTGGATCGTGATGCTGTTGCTGCCGCTGTCCATCGCCATGTCGGCAACCGGCTGGTTGCTGCCCTACGATCAGCATGGTTATTGGGCCTCGCGGGTGCCTATTGGCATCATGGGCGTGACGCCGGTGATTGGGCCGATGTTGCAGAAGTTCGCCATGGGCGGGTCCACCGTGGGACACCACACGCTGACGCACTTTCTGGCGTTGCACGCCGGCCTGCTGCCGCTCTGCATCGCCGGCCTGCTGGGGTTCCACTACTACTTGAACCGCAAACATGGCCTGGGCGATGTGTCCAAGGACTGCGCCTGCCCGGATGAGAAGTATTTCCCGGCTCAATTCTTGAAGGACGCCGCCGCCTGCCTGGCGGTGTTCCTGGTGCTGCTGGGGTTTGTGCTGTTCCCGTATTGGCAAAACCCCACCGCCGTGCCGGGCGTGCATCTGGGCGCGCCGGCGGATCCTTCCGAGCAATACAGCGCCGCGCGGCCGGAGTGGTTCATGCTCTTCCTTTTCCAATTCCTCAAATACTTCCCGGGTGGCACGGAAGTCTGGGGAGCCATCGTGATCCCCGGCCTGGTCGGCGCGGTGGTGGCGCTGATGCCGTTTGTCGCCCAGTGGAGGCATGGCCACCGGTTCAACGTCCTGTTCCTGGGCACGCTTTTGGCAGCGGCCGGCATCCTCGGCCGCATGGCGGCGGTGGAGGACAGCAAGGATGAAACCTACCTGTCGGCCAAGGAGCAGTCGCACCGCAACGCCGAACGCATGCACCAGCTCGTCGCCGAGCGCGGCATCCCGCCCTCGGGCGCGGCAGCGCTCCTGCGCGACGACGCTTACACGCAAGGCCCCAAGCTCTTCGCCAAGAACTGCGCGAGCTGCCACCGGTTCGACGGGCACGACGGCTTGGGCCACAAGCCGCTGACCACCCACACGGTTCGCACCAACGAGACCTGGGAAAGCATCGCCGAGTTTCGGTTCATGCCGGTCACCGCGTTGCGCGAGCTGAACCCGTCCTTCACCGGCCCGCTCAAGCCGGAGGACAAGATCATCGCCCAAGTGCGCCCATGGGGCCCGGACCTCAAGGGCTTTGCCAGCCGGGAGTGGCTGGCCGGCCTGTTCGACCCGGCGCGCGTGGATGGCCAGCACTACTTTGGAGGCACGAAGTTCAAGGACGGTAAGATGTCCAAGTGGGTGAAGAAGAACGCCACGCCGGAAAAGGCGGACGACATCAAGAAAGTGGTCATCGCCCTCTCGGCCGAGGCCAGGCTCAAATCGCAGGCCGTCGCGGACAAGGCGGATGCTGAAATCATCAAGCAAGGTCGGGCGCTCATGGTGGGCGACATGGCCTGCACTGATTGCCACAGCTTCGGCAAGAAGGACCCTGACGCCACCGGGCCTGAGCTGACTGGCTATGGCTCGCGCGCCTGGCTGATCCGCTTCATCAGCAACCCGGCGCATGCGGACTTCTACGGCAAGCGCAACGACCGCATGCCTGCCTTCGCCGACAAGAAGATCCTGGACGCGAAGCAGCTTGGCCTGCTGGCCGACTGGTTGCGCGGGGATTGGTATGTCCCGCCGAAGAACGGGGCGAAGTAAGTCGAATTCAGCAACCAGTGCTCAGCCACGGTCCCGGGCTGCAACCCCACTGAACACTTTCTCGGAGCGGACTCACCGCACCAGGATATCCGGCCGCTGCCAGACACCTTCATCGCCTTCCACGCTGACCATTGGCCAGTCCTGCGCCTGGGTGATGACCTGCGGGCCCTTGCTGGTGGCGAGGATGGTGTCTTCGCTCTTGGTGCCGGTGATGGAGGGGTTCCACGCGAAGGGCTGGTTTTCCAGGACGACGCCCGGCGCAGTGGGCGAGCCGAGGTAATCGCGGCCTTGGTAGCCGCACGGGCCGCCTTGATGGTGGAGCTGCCATTCGTCCGCAAACCCGGTGGCGTCGTATGCGGCAACCCCCTGGCGGAACACGTCTTGGACCGCCGCGCCAACTTGCGTGGCCAAGTGCAGCTCCGTGTCCACCGCGCACACGGCGTCGTGCCGACGGCGCAGCTCCTTGGAAATCGGGCCGAAGTGGACCATGCGGGTGAGGGCCACGATCAGCCCGTGTTGCCGGGCGCAGAGGATGACCTCGGCGAACTTCTTCAGCTTCTTCGTGGTCGGGCGCGGGTGGCGGTAGTTCTTGATCCGCTCGTCGGTGGCGACGAGGACGACGACCGGCGTGAGGTTCCGCGCCCAGGCGCGTTCAGAAAGCACGCCGGCGATTTGGAACTCCGTCTGTCCCGGCTGGAGGCTGCGGCAGGTCTCGTTCATGGCCGCCTCCGCCGCCTTGCCCAGCGCGCGGTAGCGCTTCACCTCGATCTCCTGCAACGAGTAGTGCAGCGGCGCGAAGAGCTCCGGCCGCGCGGTGGTGCCCCAGTCGCCACAGTCGGAGAGCGTCTTCTTCGGGTCGGCGACGGACTTGAGCGCCTGCACCGCGCTCGCATTGTCATGCCACTCCCAGAGCAGTGGTTTGGCCCCGAGGCCGTGGACGACCTCGTCTTGCAGGCAGCGCATCTCGATGCGGTTGGCGAGGAGGTAAAAGCCCTTCGCGGTGACGACGAGCTGGCCAAAGCTGAGGTTGCTGTTGATCGGGATGTGGGCCTCGCCGCCGCAGGCGAGCCAGGAGAAATTGGGTTGCAGGCCCAGCAGCGCGGCCTCGGCCTGGTGCTGTTTCAGCAATGTGCGGACCTGGGTGAGTTTGAGTTTGAGTTCGTGGTTCATTGGGTTGGGATTAGTTCATGCATGGCGGCTCACGCGCCCACGCGCCGTCAGCACGGGAAAGGGATTGCCACTGCTTTCCGCCTGCCGATACAGTCCGCGCATCCTAAGCGCCGGCGCGCTCAACTCAACTTTTTTGCAATAGTTTGATGACCGACTGGAACTTCCAAAGCCGCGCCCACGCCTGCCAGGCGTGCGAGCAACCCTTCGGCAATC
>CAIPBN010000080.1 GCA_903863315.1 uncultured Verrucomicrobiota bacterium
CATGCGGAGGAAGTTCTCGCAGCTTTGCGCCATGCCGCCAAAGGAATTCACCGTGTCCCGCTCGGCGTAGTCGTTGGTGATCACCAGCACCTCCCCCAACTGGCTGAGACGATACGCCGCGCGCTCGATCATGTCGTCCGCTGTCTGTCCGGCGCGGGAGTAAAGCACCTCGACCTCGCGCGTGGAGTGCGTCTGCGGCGTGCCCTTGGGCGCGCCCGCGCCGTCGAAGAAGATCGTGACCGGCGTGCCCGTGGCGTCGTGATAATGCGTGAGCTGCTGGATGAGCGCCTCGCGCGCTGCCGCAGAATGCCGCGCCCGTTCCGGAGCCAGTTCCGGCCAGGCGTGCAGGAGGCTGTAGCCATCCACGAGAATGCGGATCAAAGGCACGTCCGCAAAGTAGCAGCGTCCGGAACTCCGGAAAGCCGAATCTCCGCCTGCCTGCCCCGATGTCGAAGGAGTTGCCGACCGGAAGCAGCGGGGTGGCGCAAGCCCGGCTGCGTTGGGTGGTGAAGTTGTTGCGTCAGGCGCGGCAAGTTCGCAAGCTCGCCCCCGTCCTGAATGAGCCTGCCCGCCACTGCTGAAATCCTGCCGACGCACACGCCCGCGCTCTTCGCGGCCGCCGTCCAGCGCGCCGCGGAACGTCTGCGCGCGGGAGACGTCGTGGCGTTGCCCACCGAGACGGTTTACGGGCTGGCGGCCAATGCGCTCGATCCGCAGGCCGTCGGGAAGATTTACCAGTTCAAGGGCCGCCCGGCGCACAACCCGATCATCATCCATGTGGATGGGCTCGACATGGCACAGCGCTGCGTGCGGGCCTGGCCGGCTGCGGCACAGCGGCTGGCCGGGGCTTTCTGGCCTGGACCGCTCACGCTCGTGTTGCCGCGCGCCGACACGATTCCGGATGTGGTCACGGCGGGCGGAGACACCGTGGGGGTGCGCTGGCCGCAGCATCCGTTCATGCGCGAGGTCATCCGGGTGTGCGGGTTCCCGCTGGCCGCCCCGAGCGCCAATCGTTCCAACCAGCTCTCGCCCACCAGCGCCGAACACGTGCAGCGTCAGCTCGGCGACCAGCTCCAGCTCATTGTGGACGGCGGCCATTCCAACGTGGGCATCGAGTCCACCGTTGTGGACCTGACGACCACGCCTCCGCAGGTGTTGCGCCCCGGGATGATTCACGCCGAGTCGCTGGCGGCCGCGCTGGGCGAATCCGCCGGTCCACCCACCGCCGGCACCGGAGTGGCAACGGGGATTTTGCGCAGCCCCGGCCAGTTGGCCAAACACTACTCCCCCAACGCCCGGCTGCTGGTGCGGACGTGGCGGGACGAGGCGGACTTGCGGACGCAACTCGCCGGCTTGCGCCTCAGTGTGGAGCGGGTGTGGGTGCTGGCCCACTCGCACATCCCGCTGGGTGAGGGCTGGGGCGCGGTCTCCGTCATACCCCACGACGCGGAAGCGTATGCCCGCGCGCTCTATGCCGAGCTGCACCGCTGCGATGGGGAAGGCGCGGAATGCATCATCGTGGAAGCTCCGCCGGCCGGGCCGGAATGGCAGGGCATCGCCGACCGGCTCAGGCGCGCGGCGAGTTGAGCCACGGCGAAACTGGCGTTGTCGGTTTGACGCGCCGCAGGTCATTCCGCAGACTCTCGCCTTCATGCGAACCCGACTGCTCTTCAGCCTAGTGGCCCTCACTCTGGCCGTGACCGCCTCGGCGCAGACCGCCCCGCCTGCATCGCAGCGCCTCTCCCTAGCCGAGTGCATCGCGCTGGCGCTGCAGCGCAATCTGGACATCCAGATTCGCCGCCTCCAACCGACCATCGACCTCTACAACCTGGACTCGGCACGAGGCTTCTATGACCTGACGGTGAACCTGAATGCCGTGCAGCGGTTCAACGCCTCGCCCGGTGCTGCGGACCCGGCCAGCCGGCTGTTCAACGTGCCCAACGAGGTCTTCACCGAGAGCTACGGCCCCAGCCTCACCCAGCAACTCTCCTCCGGCGGCCGCGTGACCTTGAACGCCGACGTCATCCGCCGCAGCGGCAACCAGTTCAACAGCTTCACCTACTCCACGGACGCCGGGATCAGCCTGACCCAGCCCCTGTTGAAGAACTCGTGGATCGATGCGACGCGCCAGACCATCCTCGTGAACAAGCGCACGTTGAAGATTGATGAACTGGCCCTGCGCGGCCAGCTCATGACCACGATCAACAACGTGCAGCAGGCTTACTACGAGCTCATCTTCGCCCGCGACAACGTGCTCGTGCAGGAGGCTTCCCTCGGCCTCGCGGAGAAGCTGCTCGCGGACAACCAGCGCCGCGTCCAGGTCGGCGCGCTGGCTCCCTTGGATGAAAAGCAGTCGGAATCCCAGGTGGCCGCCCGGCGGGCGGACCTGCTCTCCGCGCGGCGGGATCTCGAAATCCAAATCAACGCCCTCAAAGCCCTGCTCAACGACGACTTCGGCTCATGGGCGACAGTGGGCCTGGAGCCGGCGGACCGGCTCCTGGCGCTGCCCCAATCCCTCGATGCCCAGGAGAGCTGGCGCTCTGGCATGGCGGCCCGGCCCGATTTGCAGGCCTCCAAGGAGTCCGTCGAGCGCCAGAACATCGTCCTGCGTTACAACCACAACCAGCTCTTCCCCTCGCTCGATCTCACACTCACCTACGGCCACAACGGCATCGGCCAGACCCTGCCCGGCGGGCTGAACGGCCTCCAGCGCGGGGACAACCAGTTTTATTCCTACGGCATCGTGCTGAGTTTTCCGCTCAGCAACACGACGGCAAAAAACAACTTCAAGGCCAGCAAGGTGCAAAAGGAAGTGCTGCTCCTCCAGCTCAAGCAGCTCGAACAGCGCATCATAGTCGAGATTGACAACGCTGTGCGGCAGGCGCGCACCGCCTTTGAGAAAATCGAATCCACCCGGCAGGCGCGCCTTTACGCCGAGTCCGCCCTTGATGCCGAGCAAAAGAAACTGGAGAACGGCCGCAGCACGAGCTTCTTCGTGCTCCAACTTCAACGCGACCTCACCGCCGCCCGCTCCGCCGAGATTCGGGCGCTCGCGGACTACAACAAGACGCTCGCCAACCTGGCCCTCAGCGAAGGCACGACGTTGGAGAAAAACAACATCGGCCTGGAGCTCAAGTAAGTCCGGCTGCGCCCTGGGAGGCGGACTGTGACCGCCGGGTTGAGAGCGGAGCGGTTCTTCTCCTGTCCCGCAGTGCCACAACAGTTCTGAAAGGGACGGCTACGACTTGGGCGGGGGCAAGAGCCCAGCCCCTGATCGAATCGATCAGAGCCGTTGATGGGAAAACTACCGCGGCGAAGGCCGACGGCCTTACTTCTTCTGGTAGAGCTCGGCGGCTTTCTTATACCAGGTGTCCGCCTCGACAAAGTTCTTCGGCACGCCGCGGCCATGGAAGTAAGCCTCGCCCAGCTTGTAGGCAGAATCAGCATCGCCGCCCTCGGCAGCGGAACGGAGGGCCTCGATGCTCGCCGCGCCGCCTGCCGCGCCGCCGGTGGGAGTTTCACAACCGGCGAGCAGGAGGGAGACGGCCGCAAGGGCGATGAGAAACGAAGTTTGGGCGTGTGCGCGCAATGCGATTTTCATGGCGTGATATTGTAGCGACGAGCCCGCATCTGGCAACGGTGCATTTGCCACGGGCAGCGATAAGGCGCCCCGACATCGCCACCGGTTTCGATCCGCCGGGCAAGTGGGGACGCTTGCGGCACGGCCGGCCGGAGGCCGGCGCTGCGTAGCGCCTCCGCCAGCCGACAGGTTGGGGCTTCCGCCACGCAACCCGTTTCAGGTAGGCTGCCCAACACGATATGTATTCGCCGAAGCTGGATGACTTTGTGAAGCTAGCGACGCAAGGGAACCTCATCCCGGTCACGCGCCGTATTCTCGCGGATTTTGAGACGCCGCTGTCCGCCTACAAAAAGATTCGCGGGCAGGGCGAATCGTTCCTCTTCGAGTCGGTCGAGGGCGGCGAACATCTGGGGCGCTACTCCTTCGTGGGCTGCAACCCGCGCACGGTCATCAAGCAGACGGCCAGCCGCATCGAAGTCCTGGCGGACGGCAAGGTGGTTGAGAAGTTCGCCATTCCCGCCCCCGGCAAGGAGCCCTGCGAGCAATGCGTGCGCGACGGCCTCGAAGTGGTCGAACGCGTGCTGGGTCGCTACCGGCCTGTGAATGTCCCCGGCCTGCCCCGGTTCACCGGCGGCGCGGTCGGCTTCATCGGGTATGAGTTCATCCACGACGTGGAACCCATCGTGCCCCGCCCGCCGAAGGATGAGCTGGGCACGCCGACGCTCTATTTTCTGATCGCGGATGAGCTGCTCATCTTCGACCGCGCGCAGCAGACCATCACGATTCTGGTGAACGCCGTGCTGGAGGACTTCGCCTCGCCCGCCGAGGCCTATGAGAATGCGGTGGCGGAGATCGACCGGCTCATCTCCCTGCTGGAGCATCCGATCGAGCACATTCCCGCCACGCTGCCATCGGAGGTTGCGCCCGCGCCGTTCGAATCGAACACGCCAAAGGATCGCTTCATCGCCAATGTGATTGAGGCGCAGAAGCACATCACCGCCGGGGACATCATCCAAGTGGTCGGCTCACAACGCTTCAGCGCGCCGGTGAAGGCCAGTCCGCTGGATCTCTACCGCGCCGCCCGCAGCATCAACCCTTCGCCCTACATGTTCCTGCTGGAGCTGGAGGGTTTCGCGCTGGTCGGCGTCTCGCCGGAGATTCACGTGCGCTGCGAGGACCGGCTGGTGGAAATCCGGCCCATCGCCGGCACCCGCCCGCGCGGAGCCACTCACGACGAGGATCTGGCGATGGAGAAGGAGCTGCTCGCCGATCCGAAGGAGCGCGCCGAGCACGTGATGCTGGTGGACCTCGCGCGTAACGACATCGGCCGCGTGTGTGACTACGGTTCGGTGCAGGTCAAGGAGCTGATGATCATTGAGCGTTACAGCCACGTCATGCACATCGTCTCGCAGGTCGAGGGGCACCTCGCGGCGAACCAGACCGCCTTCGACTTGATGCGGGCCACCTTCCCCGCCGGCACGGTGAGCGGCGCGCCCAAGATTCGCGCGATGCAAATCATCTCCGAGCTGGAAGGCACCACGCGTGGACCCTACGCCGGCTGTGTGGGCTACTTCAGCTTCAACGGCAACTGCGACACCGCCATCACCATCCGCACCGCGCTGGTGAAGGACGGCCGGGTCTTCGTGCAGGCGGGTGGCGGCTGGGTGACGGACAGCGACCCCGAGGCGGAGTTCCAGGAGACGGTGAACAAGTCCAAGGCCATGCGGAAGGCCGTGGCGCTGGCCGAGACGTTCGTGCAGAAGTGAAGTCGTTACGGAACGCGTCGGGTCAGAGACGGGCGCTCCTCGGCAGTCAGCGGAATTGCGGATGCGTCAGCAGTCGCTCCCAAGTCTCCTCTGTGAGCGGAGACTGCCGATAAACAGGGGTGTGCAGCGGCTCGGCGCTGGTGGAGCGGCGGGCCCGGTCCAGCCACTTGCGGTCCAGCGGCTCATCCAGAAGCGCCAAGGTGTTGGCGGCCAGCGTGGTTTCTTCCTTTTCCCCAGTGGCGTGACCTACTCCAACATGGAAGCCCGCGAGCAGCCAAGTCACGCGCAGCAGCGTCGCCCGCGAATAGGTGGGCATGGCGCAGGGCCGCGCCGGGTCCAGTTGGCGGAAGAGGTTGGTGAAGAGCGGGAGCGTCCACATGGCCGCGTTCTTCGCCGGTGAGAAGGCGTCGAAGAGGATGGCGTGCGGTGCAGGAAACGCGTGGCTGGCCGCGCGCAGCCAGGTGGGGAAGTCCCCGACGTGCGTGTCCCAGCGGAGGGTTTGCGGGCCGGTTTGACACTCGACCTGTCCGTGGGCGAGCAACGTGCCCACCAGCTCTTCATGGCCGCCGAAGTAGCCCAGTTCCGCCGCGTGATCGAGCGCGAAGCGAAGTGGTTCCAACGTGTGGTCAAAACTCACGAGCCGCACGGAGCCCGGCAGGTCGCCGATGGCACGCAGGACCGTCAGGGCGTTGGCGGCCGCGCCGAGGCCGATGTCCCAGATGACAAACTCACCCGCATGCGCCGCAAACCGCTCGCGCAGCCGGAGCTGCCGCACGTAGAGCGCCTCCGCCTCCGCCACCGGTCCGATGACGGGATGAAAGGTTTCCGCCTCCGCCAGCGAGCGAACGCTGCGGACTCCGTTGGTGAGCGTGACAAGAATGTAGTCAGGAGACGACACGCGC
>CAIPBN010000081.1 GCA_903863315.1 uncultured Verrucomicrobiota bacterium
GTCAACGCCGTCATCGGCACATTTCAGGAGGGCCGGGCCGAGCGCTCGATGGAGGCCTTGCAACGCCTGTCCGCGCTCAAGGTGCGCGTGGTGCGCGGCGGCAAGGAGGAAATCATCGAAGCGCATGGGCTGGTGCCCGGCGACCTCATGCTGCTGGCCGCCGGCGACGCCGTGGGCGCGGATGCCCGCCTGCTGGAAGCCGCCGCATTGGAGGCCGCCGAGGCCGCGCTCACGGGCGAATCGCTGCCGGTCTCCAAGCAGCCGGACCCGCTGCCGGAGGACGCGTCGCTCGCCGACCGCCACAACATGGTCTATTCCGGCACCCACATCGCGGCCGGCCGGGGCAAGGCGCTGGTGGTGGCCACGGGTCTCTCCACGGAGGTGGGCAAAATTGCCAAGCTCACCACTTCAGCCGCCGATCCCAAGACGCCGTTGGAGCTGCGCATCCAGCAGTTCGGCCGCTACCTGGTTGGCGCGGCCATCGCCATTTTCATCATCGTCGTCGCCTTCGGCTTGGTGCGCGGGATGCCCTTCCTGGAAATCCTCATGGTGGCCATCAGCCAGATGGTTTCGATGGTGCCGGAGGGCTTGCCGGTGGCGATGACGATTGCGCTGGCCGTGGGGATGCAGCGCATGGCCAAGCGCGGGGCCATCGTGCGCCGGCTGGCGGCGGTCGAGACGTTGGGCTCCACCAGCGTGATTTGCAGCGACAAGACCGGCACGCTCACAAAGAACGAGATGACCGTCACCGCGCTCTGGCTGCCGGATGGTCGGGCCATCCAGGTCAGCGGCGCGGGCTATGAGCCGGTGGGAAAACTCACGTTGAGCGGCGCTGAGCTGACGCCGGATCGTGACCCGGGCGTGCGTCCGCTGCTCGAAGCCATCGTGCTCTGCAACGACGCCCAGCTCGTGCCCCCCGACGACAGCGACCCGCGCTGGCGGCCGCTGGGCGACCCCACCGAGGCGGCATTGCTCACCTTGGCGTCCAAGGGCCAGGTGGAACCCGCCGCCCTGCGCCGCGACTGGCCGCGCCGGGCTGAAATCCCCTTTGATTCCGGCCCCAAGATGATGGCCACGCAACACGGACACACGCACCAGCCAAGCCGCGTTTTCATCAAAGGCGCACCGGAGGCCGTGCTGGAACTGTGCGGGCGCGCCCGGGCGGGCGCCGAAGTGCGGGCACTGGATGAAGGCTTGCGGCAGCAGGCGCTCACAGCGGCGGAAGGCTTGGCCAGCCAGGCCCTTCGCTGCCTCGCCGTCGCGGAGGCGGAAGGCACGGAGCTGGATGGAGCCGCAGGGTTTGCGCAGTTCAAGGGCCGGACCACGTTTCTCGGCCTGATCGGACAGATGGACCCGCCGCGTGACGAGGTGAAGGCCGCCGTGGCCGAGTGCCGTGCCGCCGGCATCCGACCGGTCATGGTCACCGGCGATCACAAAGTCACCGGGCTGGCCATCGCACGCACGCTCGGCATCGCGCGCGACGGCGATCTGGCGGTGGACGGCAACGAGCTGGAAAAAATGCCGGAGCCGGACTTGCGCGCGAACCTCGACCGCATCTCCGTGTTCGCCAGGGTGCATCCCGCGCAGAAGCTCCGCATCGTGGCCGCCTTCCAGGCCCAGCAACGCGTGGTGGCCATGACCGGCGATGGCGTGAATGACGCGCCCGCGCTGGCCACCGCCGACGTGGGTGTGGCCATGGGCATCACGGGCACGGAGGTGGCCAAGGGCGCGGCCAAGATCGTCATCACTGACGACAACTTTGCGACCATCGTCAACGCCGTCGAGGAAGGCCGGCTCGTCTATCGCAACCTGAAAAAGGTGATCCTGTTCCTGTTCGCGACCTCGATTGACGAGGTCATCGTGTTGCTGCTGGCGTTGTTCTGCGGCTATCCACTGCCGCTCTCCGCCGTGCAAATCCTGTGGGTGAACATTGTCACCGAGGGCGTGCTGACCGTGAACCTCGTGCTGGAAGGCCCGGAGGGCGACGAGATGCGCCGCCCGCCGATTCCCGCCGCCGAACCGCTGGTGGACCGCACGATGTGGCAGCGCATGCTGGTGATGGTCACGGCTTCCGTGACAGCCATCTTTGGGTTCTTCGTGTGGCGGCTTTCGACGGGCGTGCCATTTGAGTTGGTGAGGACGGAGACCTTCACTGTGCTGGTGGTCTGCCAGTGGTTCAACGTGCTCAACTGCCGGAGCGAACGGAGCTCCGCCCTGAGCTGGAGCATCTTCAAGAACTGGTGGCTGCTTGGCGGCATCCTGCTGGGCAACGTGCTGCAACTGCTCGTCATCTACACCGAACCGATGAACCGGATCTTCCACACGGTGCCCATTTCACTGCCCGACTTTTTCCTCATCGGCGCGGTGGCCAGCCTGGTGTTGTGGGCGGAGGAGGCGCGGAAGCTCTTCGCGCGGCGTTCACGCCGCGCTCCGTGCCGCTCCGATTCGTTGCCGGACTAGAACGGCGATTCCTCGCCGTGCTCGCTGGTCTCACCCATGTCGCTGAAGTCCGTCGCTGGCGCGTGCGGGCGGAGGTTCCATTCCTCGCGTAGCTCGACGGGGATTTCCGCGAGGAAGCGCGAGGGCTGTTGCATCGCGTCGCCGCCACCTTGCATGAAGCGCATCAGCGGGTGGCTGAGATACAGTTCGTCCTTCGCACGCGTGACGGCGACGTAGAAGAGCCGGCGCTCCTCCTCCTCGCCCTCGGGAGAGTCTATCGAGCGCGACGAAGGAAAGAGTCCGTCACAGAGCATGATGACGAACACGACCCGGAACTCGAGGCCTTTGGCTTGGTGGATGGACGAGAGGCGAATCTTCTCGTGGTCGTCCTCGCGCGGCTTGTCGTCCTCGGCCTCGACGTTCGTCAGCAGCGCGAGCTGCGTGAGGAAGTCCTCCACTGTCGGGAACTGGCGCGAGAAGGCAGCGAGCTGCTCCAGGTCTTCGAGGCGGTTGCGGAAGTTCGGGTAAGTCGCCTTGAGGTAATCCTCGTAGCCGGCCTCCAGCACGAGGCGAATCATGGCGTCGGTTTTCGCACGAACTTCCGGGGCGCAGAGCTGCGCAATGGTGGCGGTGAACTGCGCCCAGGCGGCGGCGGTTTTCTTCGGGACGGAGGAGGAGCAGCGCGCCAAGGACTTGGCCAGCCGTTCTCCCTCACCCCGGCCCTCTCCCGCTGGGAGAGGGAGAATGTCCGTCTGCGATGGGCCGGGGGTGGCTTGCTGGTCGTTCGGGGCGCTCCAGCCGCGAGGCAGCGCGGCCCTACCGGCGGCGGGAATGGAGCCAGATGCTGCCGAGTCATCGAACGTGTCCGCAGCCGCTCCCTCTCCGAGTGGGAGAGGGCCGGGGTGAGGGGGAACGCGTTCTTGGTCCGACTGCAGCCGATTCGCCTGCGGCGCGCGCGCTCCGAACTCCGAACAAAACTTGTTCCACAGCTTGTCCGCGCTCTTGCCACCGACGCCCGGCATCATCCGAACGAGGCGCTTGAAGGAAATCTCGTCGCGCGGGTTGTGGACGAGCTTGAGGTAGGCGGCCACATCCTTCACGTGCGCCTGCTCGAAGAAGCGGATGCCGCTGGTGATGCTGAAGGGAATGTTGCGGCGCGTGAGTTCGAGCTGGAGTTCGAGCGCGTGGAAGTGCGAGCGGTAGAGCACGGCCATTTCGCCGAGTGGGATGCCCTCATCGCGTAGTTCGAGCGCGCGCTGGGCGACGAACGCCGCCTGCTCGGCGGCGTCCATGCACGCGACCACGACGGGCTTCACGCCGGACGGGCGCGCGGCGGCCAGCTCCTTCTGGAACTGGTGGATGTTCGGCGCGATGGCGGCGTTGGCGAAGGCGAGAATCTCCGGCGTGCTGCGGTAATTGACCTCAATCTTGAAGGTCTGGCAGCCGAAGTAGCGCTTGGGAAACTCCAGGATGTTTTTGAAGTTCGCCCCGCGCCACGCGTAGATGCTCTGCGCGTCGTCGCCCACCACCATCACGTTCTTGTGAACGGCGGCGAGTCGGTCAATGAGTTCGCCCTGGAGGGAGTTCGTGTCCTGATACTCGTCCACGAGGATGAACTGGAAGCGGCGCTGGTAGAAGTCGCGCAGGTCGGGGAAGTCGCGCAGGACGGCGAGCCATTGCGTGAGCAGGTCGTCGAAGTCCATGCCGTTCGTAGACTGCTTGCGCGCGCGGTAGCGGACGGCGATGTCCTCAATCTTCGGCGCGAGCGGTGCGAAATGGTCGTAGGCCTGCGCGAGCGTCTCGGCGATGGAACGTCCCGTGTTCAGCGCCATTGAGAAGATGTCGCCCAGCACATCGGGCTTCGGAAAGCGCGTCTCCTTCACGTCAATGCCAGCCTCGTCCACGCAGGCTTGAATCAAGTCCTTCGCATCCTCGCGGTCGAGGATGGTGAAGTCGGGCCGCCAGCCGAGCACTTCCGCATGGCGACGGAGAATGCGGTTGCCGACGGAATGGAACGTGCCGCCCCAGAGGTTGGAGACGTCGTTGCCCAGCAGGTCGCTGACCCGGCGCATCATTTCCTTCGCGGCCTTGTTGGTGAAAGTCAGCAGCAGGATGCGGTCAGGCGGCGTGCCGTGCTCGATGAGCCACGCGACGCGGTAGGTGAGCGTGCGCGTCTTGCCCGCGCCCGCGCCCGCGATGACGAGCGCGGGGCCATCCTCGGCGGTGACGGCGGCGTATTGCTGGGCGTTCAGCTCGCGCGCGTAGTCAATCTGCAACTCGACGGGAGCGGAGAAGCGGTTGAGCTGGTAGTCGCGAGACACGGCGGGGATTCAAGGGGCTGGGAGCGAACGGGAGAAGGAAAAAC
>CAIPBN010000082.1 GCA_903863315.1 uncultured Verrucomicrobiota bacterium
GACACCGTGCGTGGCCGCGCGAAACGGCTGGAACAATCCGTCAACGCCGCCGACCGCAGCCGGCTCGAACAATACTTCACCTCCATCCGCGAACTGGAGGGGCAACTCCTCCAGAACGAGTCCTGGGAACAAAAGCCCAAGCCCAAGGTCGCCATGGTGGAGCCAAAGGAAATCAAAGACCCCGCCCTGCTCATCAGCCGCCTGCGAACCACCTACGACGTCATCAAACTCGCGATCGAGAGCGACTCCACGCGCATCGTCAGCCTGTTCATCCAGCCGCTCGGCGTGCTCACGGAAATCAACGGCGTCGAGCACGAGACGCACTCGCTCACGCACCACGGCAACCGTCCCGAGATGATTGCCGAACTCCGCAAAATCGAAGAAGCGCAGATGCTCGCGCTGCGTGATTTCCTCACGGGTCTCAACGGCATCGCGGATGCCAAGGGCACCCTGCTCAGCCGCACCTCCGTTCTCTATGGCAGTTGCATGGGCAACGCCAATGGCCACAGCAACCAAAACTGGCCCATGCTCCTCGCGGGCGGCGGCTTCAAACACGGACAACATCTCGCCTTCGACACCCAGCGCAACGAAGCCATCGGCAAGCTCTTTGTTTCCATGCTCCAACGCCTCGGCCTCGAGACCGACGAGTTCAGCACCGGGAAAGGCACGATGAAGGGGCTGGAGATGGCGTGATGGTGAATGACAGCTCGAACTTCCCGCAGCATCCCGATCTCATGTTGCGTGGCATGTAGGGCGTGGTGCGGCACATGCGCGCGGCCAGCCCGCTCACGGACATCATCCAACTTCACTTCGTCAAGGAGCCGCACATGGCCGACTCCCGCACAGAGGACTGTGCGGACCACATTGCTCACCTCGCCCACTCACGGACAAAGCGCACCATCTGTCGCAGGTCGTCGCCAAAGGTCGGCGACTCGAAGTTCTCGTATTCCAGCCCGATGTGCCCCTGGAAGCCTTGTCGCCTGAGTTCCGCCAGCACGGCGGCGACATCCACGCGACCGGTGCCGAAGGGCACGTCATTCACCTGCACGCGGGCCACATCCTTGAGGTGCAGGCTGCGGAGACGGCCTGCGCAGGCGCGGGTGACTTCCACGATGTCCAGCCCGGAGCGCGCGGCGTGGCCGGTGTCGAAACAGATGCCCATGCGCTTGTCGCGATGCTGGGCCTCGAGCTTTTTCGCCGTCTTGGCAGGATTGCCGTAGGGATAAGGTGCGCCGAAGTAGTCCGCCTCGAAACCGATGGCGTGATTGTGGATGGCAAAGGTGAAGTCGTATTCCTTGAGCAGCTTCTCCAGCATGTCCCACTGCGATTCCATCGGCTCGCCAGTGAATCCAGTGGTGCCGAGTTTCTTTCCCTGCTCAAAAAAGCGCCGCAACTGGGCCTCATCCTGGCCGATGCGCGTCCACTGCTTGCCACCGATGTAAGGCGCGACGAATTTCACGCCCTTCGCCTGCGAGTGTTCCCGGATGCGGGCAATGAGTTCCTCCGGCGTCGCGTCGTCGAGCACGGCATCGCCGGTTTCCGCGCTGATGCGCATCCCCATGAGAAAAATCTCCAGCGAATCGAGTCCAAGCGCCGCCGTCTGGTCGATGGCATCGAAGAGCGTGCCCTTGTTCCACGTCCAGGCATGCCCGGCCACGGCGAAGCCGCCCGTCTCACGCGCAGGCGCCTGGTCTGCTCCGCAAGAATCGCCGATGACCATGGCAAATGCGGCCACTTGAAACAGAATGATGCGGAGCTTTTTCATCATGAGATATTTTTGTTCATGGCTTGGTTTCAACGGACTAAACGTCACTTCTTCTTCACCTGCGGCGGGCCTTTGTCGCCGGGTTGGGAGACGGCGACTTCCACATCGGGGCGGGCTTGTTTGAAGGCGGTGACGGCGTCTTCGTTGGCGGGTTGTTTGCGGGCGTCCACGGTGAGTGTCTTGAGGCTCTTGATGCCTGCGATGGCTTGGAAATGCGCGGCGGTGAAGCTCTGGACGCTCTCGACACCTAGCACGGTGAGCGGCAGCTTTTGCAACGCGGCGAGTCCGGCGGGCGTGATACTCGTTTGCGTGCCAGCGGGCGCGGCGAAGTCGAGACGGATGTCCGTGAGTTTCGGGAACTGCGCCGCGATGTGCGCGAGGTGCGTGTCGTCCGGCGCGAGCGGGGAATGATACCAGTTTCCTCTCGTGAGGTTCGGCAGGTCATGCAGCGTGGTGATGGCGTTGCGCAGTTTCGTTTTGTCGCTGCGGTTCAAATCGCGCAGACCCATGCAGCCGCCGATGGTCAGCGACTCGACGGGCAGCCCGGAAAACGGCTCCAGCGAACCAAACCCCGCGCTGTGCCAGATGGCGAGTTGCTTGAGCTTCGGCAGCGATTTGAGGAAGCCCCACTCGCCATCGCCAAGCGGCGCGCCGTTGATGCCCATTTGCTCCAAGCTCGTGAGTTGGCCGATGAGTGCGTATTCCTCTGCGGTTAGCGCAGGTTTGCCGGGTGCTTTGAGGTTCACGGCATGACCCTCGGCGTTCTTGGTGATGGTGACGCCTTTCTCAGTGAGATAGCCAAGATGCCCAAGGTGGCGGCGCTGCTGCGCATGGTGAGCTCGGCATCGTCCGCCTCTATCTGCCCGCGCAGAGGCAGGCGTGGAGGTGGACTGGGTCGAACTGAAGTCCGGGGACAGGTCGAAGACTGTAAGTTTTGAATCAGGTGAGGTGGAAGTGAATGTCGGCTGGCTCTGGCGGTGGAGTTTAGAAAGTTTCCGTGAGGTGAGGAGCCCGCGTTGCCGCGCCTCGCCCAGTTGCTTGAGCGCGAGCGCGTGGGAAGTGGATTGTGCGCCTGCCACATCGGCGATAGCCCCAGTTGCTTGTCTGAGGGAACAGCTTGCCGCCCGCTCGCTGGGTCACGGTTTGAGCAGCTTTGCCAGTTCTGACACCTGCGTCCGAATCTCGTCCGCGACCAGCTTGGCACTTGCCTCGGCAACTTTGGCGGACGGATGTGTCTTGTCGGGTTTCCCCGAGGCTTTCGTCTTCGGGTCGAACACCGCAGCCGCCTCGGGACAAGCATGAAGCCTGATTCGTTCCTCATGCCTCCGGCGGCGACACACTGAAGCGCTTCCTCCCCGCGCCGATGACGTTGATCGTCACCTTGATGGCCACCGTGTAGATCATCAGGCCCAGCGCCCAGATGCCGGCGGTGATTTTCCATTCCATCACGCTGGGCAGGTATTCCACGACCTCGTGCAAGGTCGAGGGGATGAAGCCGGGGATGATGAGGCCCATGCCCTTCTCGATCCAGATGCCGGCGAAGGCCAGCACGCAGGCGATGTTCAACAGGCGTCTGTCTGCGACGGCGCGCGGTGACAGCAGCAAGCCGGCGGCGATCACGGTCATCGCCACGGAGGACCAAATCCACGGGACGAGCGCGTTGTGTCCGTGCAAGCCGAAGTAGAGGTAGTGCGCCGCACTGGTGTGCGAGCCGCCGGTGTAGAACTCGACGAAGACCTCGGAGCCGACCATGAGCAGGTTGATGAGGATGGTCACGCGCATGATGTTCAGCAGCGTGCGGATGGGGCCTTCGCCGAAGTCCGAGTGGATGACGCGGCGGATGATTTGGATGGCGATGATGATGAAGGCCGGCCCGCTCACGAACGCGCTCGCGAGGAAGCGCGGCGCGAGCAAAGCCGTGTTCCAGAAGGGCCGTCCGCCCAGCCCGCAGTAGAGGAACGCGGTGACGGTGTGAATCGAGATGGCCCAGACGATGGAGAGGAAGACGAAGGGCACATACCACTTCGGGTTCGGCTTGCGGCCGATGAACCTCATGTAGAGCAGGTAGCCGCAGATGTGCAGGTTCAACAGCAGGTAGCCGTTTAGCACGAGCACGTCCCAGGTGAGCATCGAGACGGGGAAGTTGAACCGGCCGAACGGCGGGATGAGATGCCAGAAGCGGTCGGGTCGCCCGAGGTCCACGGTGACGAACATGATGGCCATCACGATGGCGGCGACGGCGAGCAGCTCGCCGATGATGACCACGTCGTGCATCTCCTCGTCGTGGTAGAGGTAGGCCGGGATGACCATCATCACGCCGCCCGCTGCAAGGCCGACGAGGAAGGTGAAGTTCGCGATGTAGAGGCCCCACGAGACGTGGTCGCTCATCGCGGTGACGGCCAAGCCATCGCGCACCTGCACAGCCCAAGCATTCGCGCCGACGAGGAAGACGGCGGTGAGCAAAGTCATCCACACGTAGAAAAGGCGGCTGCCGTCGAAGGCCTCCCACAGCACGCGGGCGAGGAAGCGCGGGTATTGCCGCCAGAACTCGGCGGCGCTTGCTGGAGCGGTGGCGGTGGCGTCAGGCATCGAAGAAGTAGAAGAATTGCGGCTTCGTCCCGAGCTCTTCCTTGAGGACGAAGACGCGCTTGTTCTGGAGCACCCAGCGGATTTCGGAGTCGGGGTCGAGCAGGTTGCCGAAGACCCGCGCGCCCGTCGGGCAGGCTTCAAGGCACGCGGGGAGCTTACCGTTGCGTGTGCGGTGCAGGCAGAAGGTGCATTTCTCCATCACGCCCTGTGGGCGGATGCGGTTGCTGAGGTAGCCTTGCACCGGGTTGATTTCGGCGGCTGGAATCTGCGGCTTCGACCAGTTGAAGCGTCGCGCGTGATAGGGGCAGGCGGCCTCGCAGTAGCGGCA
>CAIPBN010000083.1 GCA_903863315.1 uncultured Verrucomicrobiota bacterium
CTGTGGGACCGCTTGCGCTAGCAAACGGATGCCCTCCCGCCGCCGCTGCTCCAACGCTGCAAAGTCCCGCTTTGTCTTGGCTTTCATTCTTTCCAAGACGCTGCAAGATGTTAACCAGTTACGCGATACTCAATAGCTGTCGTGGTTTGACTGGTGTTGGGAAATAGGCTTGCGGAATTGCTCTCCGGCTCCGAATTTCACGACGTGCGCACGGTCCTTTACCCCGGCAGTTTCGATCCCTTGACGAATGGTCACCTTGATGTGATCGAACGGGCAGCGAGGCTTTTTGACCGGGTGATTGTCGCGGTGGCGCAGAACGCCGAGAAAAACCCGCTCTTCACCCCGGAGGAGCGATGCGCCTTGGTCGTCGGTGCCACTCGGCGGTTGCGCAATGTTCAAGTTCGGGCGTTTGACGGGCTGCTGGTGAACTACGTTCGTGGCTGCGGCGCGCAGGCAGTCATTCGTGGGCTGCGGGCGGTGTCAGACTTCGAGTTCGAGTTCCAGATGGCGCTGATGAACCGCAAGCTCGATGAGCGTGTGGAGACTATCTTCATGATGCCCAAAGACACCTACACCTTCCTCAGCTCGCGGCTGGTGAAGGAAATCGCCCGTCATGGCGGAGAGGTCCGCCCCTTTGTGCCAACGAACGTCGGTCGGGCACTGGCCGCCAAATTTGGCAGTGCCAGCTCGAAGTCCCAAACCACCTGACCTCATGCCCCTTATTCTCAACCTCCGCCAAGTGCGGTTGGAACCGCAGGAGCTGTGCGGCGAACTGCCGGCTGTCGAACTGGATCCCGGCCGTGATGATGCGGTGGTTCACCTCAATCAACCGCTGGAGTATGAGCTGACGGCGAGCTTGCTGGAGGAGGCGGTGCTGGTGCAGGGCGTGTTGAGTTTGACCGTGGATTGTGAATGCGTCCGGTGTCTGGCCAAGTTCGAGCAGTTGGTGGAACTCCCTGATTTTGCGGCTCACCTGCCTTTGGAAGGGGAGGATGCCGTGGTGGTCGTTGACGATTGCGTGGACTTGACACCCTACTTGCGCGAAGACATCCTCCTCACGCTTCCGCAGCATCCGCTGTGCAAGCCTGACTGTCGCGGTCTGTCGCAGCTCGCGGCCGGCGGCGCGTCGGGCCAAACCACCCAGACGAACGCAGGCGCGTCGGCATGGGCCGCACTAAACCAACTGAAACTGAAAGACTAAGACTATGGGCGTCCCCAAGCGTAAACCTTCGCACAGCCGTCAACGCATGCGCCGCGCATACAACAGCGTGCTCAAGCTGCCCCAATTGGGTGTCTGCTCCCAGTGCGCCGCTCCCGCCCTCCCGCATCGGGTTTGCCCCGCCTGTGGTTTCTACAAGGGCAAGCAGATCCTCACGATTACGGCTGGAGCTTAATTTCGATGAGGGGCGCGCCGGGAGACTGGTGCGCCCTTTTCGTTTATGCGCATCGCAGTGGATGTCATGGGTGGCGACCACGGCTGTGGCGTCATCATTGACGGCGCGCGACTGGCTCTGGCGCAGAACGCCAAGTTGACCGAGGTCCACTTGGTGGGGAACCAGGAGGAGATCTCCGCCCATCTGCGGCGTGTGAGGGCGGACACCGATCCACGCCTGCACCTGCTGCACGCCTCCCAAGTCCTCGCCATGGAGGACAAGCCCGTGGATGCGGTGCGGAAGAAGAAGGATTGCTCCATCGTCCGGGCGGTGGAGCTGGTCCGGGATGGCAAGGCGGACGCCGTCATTTCGCCAGGCAACACGGGGGGGATTCTTGCGGCGGGCACCTTCCGGCTGCGCACCCTGCCCGGCATCAGCCGCGCCGCGATCGCCACCGTCATGCCCGAACCGGAAAATGAGTTTGTGCTGCTCGACGCCGGGGCGAACACCGAGTGCAAGCCGTGGCACCTCGCTGAGTTCGCCATTATGGGCAGCATCTATTCTCGCGAGATTTTGCGGAAGCCCAGGCCGCGGGTCGGGGTGCTCTCCAATGGCACGGAGGAGATGAAGGGCAACGAACTCACCCAGGCCACGCTCGTGCTTTGCAAGCAGCTCGATCTCAACTTCCTCGGTTATGTCGAGGGCCATGATCTCTTCCACAACCATGTGGACGTCGTGGTCTGCGACGGTTTCGTGGGCAACATCGTGCTCAAGACCTGCGAGAGCCTTGCCCGGGGCATGTTCGACATGCTCAAGCGCGAGTTGACGGCCAATCCCAAACGCAAGCTCGGTGCGCTGCTCGCCAAGAATGCCTTCCGGGCCATCAAACGCCGCACGGATTCGGAGAACTACGGCGGCGCCCCCCTGCTGGGCTTGAACGGCGTGGTCTTCAAAGCGCATGCCTCCGCCAAGGAACGCGCCATCCTCAACGCCATCCGCATCGCCACTGAGACCCTCGAATTCAATGTGAACCAGGCGATTGCCCGTGCCGCAGCGCAGGCTGCACCGGTGCTGGAAGCGGCCCGCAAGGCGAGCGGCAGCGCCGAATAACGCTGCTTCCCAGTGGAATTGCCAATTGACTTTTTGTCACCGGAAAATTGCAATCCCGGGACACGGCAATGAGTTCACTACCCGCCCGCGATTTCACCAATCCACGCGCCAAGCATGGTTTCCAAGGGCGCACCTGTTCCGTGACCGGCGTGGGGGCCTATGTGCCGGAACGCGTGGTGACCAACGCGGACCTGGAGAAGTTCGTCGAGACGACGGACGAGTGGATTACCAGCCGCACGGGCATCAAGGCGCGGCGCATCGCGGCGGACAATGAGTTTTGCTCCGACCTCGCAGCCAAAGCCGCCGAGCGGGCCATGGCGCAGGCAGGCGTCACGGCGGACCAGATTGACCTCATCATCGTGGCCACCATCACGCCGGACATGCCGTTTCCGTCCACGGCATGCCTCGTGCAGCACAAGATTGGGGCCAAGCGCGCGGCGGCGTTTGATCTGGAGGCGGCGTGCTCCGGTTTCATCTACGCGCTGGAGGTGGGGCAGCAGTTCATCATGTCACGCACGAGCGAGTGCGTGCTGGTCATCGGCGCGGAGAAGTTGTCCTCCATCATCGACTGGAAGGATCGCACCACCTGCGTTCTGTTTGGCGATGGTGCGGGCGCGGCGATTTTGCAGCACCGGCCCGATTCGCATGGATTGCTCACCGCCTGCATGGGCGCGGACGGCGGAAAAGGCGGCCTGCTCTCCCAACCCGGCGGCGGCTGCCGTTTTCCGGCCACGCACGAGAGCGTGGACCAGCGGCTGCACTTCTTGAAGATGGACGGCAAGGAGGTCTTCAAGAACGCCGTCAACGCCATGTGCACCGCCGCGCGCGAGGCGCTCTCGCGCTGCGAGCTGACGGTTCAACAGATCAAGTGCATCATCCCGCACCAGGCCAACCAGCGCATCATTGACGCGGTGGCGGAGCGGCTGGCAGGCACCCCGGAGCAGATGTTTGTGAATCTGGACAAGTTCGGGAACACCTCCGCTGCCAGCGTGGCCATCGCCCTGGACGAGGCCGTAAGCACGGGACGGATTCAGCGTGGCGACCTGGTATTGCTGGTGGTATTCGGCGCGGGCCTGACGTGGGGCGCGGCGGTGATCGAATGGTGATGACGCTGATTTCTGCCCGCCTGTCACATTGACGCAGCGCGGTTCGCTGCTACCTTGCCCCCAATCCTTATGGCTACTCGCAAAGCAAACTCTTCCTCCTTTGCCCATTCTCGCCAGCCAGCGACCCGGCTGGATTTTTCGACCGGTGTCACTCGCATTCGCAAGAACGGCATTGAGTTCCATTCCACGACGCCGATTCCGGCATGGACCGAAATGACCGTGGCGCTGCGTGATCCGGCGGATGGCCAGGAAGTAACGGCGACGGGGGTGGTGGTGGATTGCCGGGGGGATCGGCATCAGGGTTACACCGTCTCGATGCTGTTCATGGAGCTGACCCCGTTGGCGCAGGCCCGCCTGAGCCTCATGGCATATTCCAACTTGGCATGAAATGGCGCGCTGGATAAGTTCCGCGCCATGTCATTGCCAGTCGCTGAACCCGCCAACGAAGACGTCGCCTATTTCAACCAGATCCTGAAAGCCGGGGTTGAGGCGGGCTGCTCGGATGTCCACATCAAGGTAGGCACGCCCGCCTCGTTCCGCATCAGCCGCGCGTTTCACTCCATTGACTTTGTGCCCACGCAGGTGTGGATGCAGAGCGTGATCGACGGCATCTGCCCCAAGCACATGAAGGCCGGGCTGGAGGCTGACCGTGAGACGGACTTCTCCTACTCGGCTCCGGGCGTGGGCCGCTTCCGCACGAACGTGTTTCAGGCCTTGGGGCGGTGGTGCATCGTGATGCGCTACATCAAGAGCACCGTCCCGACCTTCGAGAAGCTCGGGCTGCCGGAGATTCTCAAGACCGTGGCGGAATCCCCGCGCGGCATCGTGCTGATGGCCGGCACCACGGGCTCCGGCAAGTCCACCACGCTCGCGGCCATGCTGGAGCACCTGAACAACAACTTCCGCAAGCACATCGTCACGCTGGAGGACCCGATCGAGTTCGTCTTTGAGGAAAACCAGTGCCTCATCGAGCAGCGCGAGCTGAACCTCGACACCATGAGCTTCCACCGCGCGATGAAGAGCGCGCTCCGCGAGGATCCGGACGTGATCATGGTCGGTGAAATGCGCGACGCCGTCAGCTTCCAGACCTCCATCAGCGCGGCGGACACGGGGCACACCGTCATCTCCACCATGCACACCACCAGCGCGAACAGCTCCGTGGGCCGCATCTTGGAATACTTCAAGCAGGACGAACGCGACACCATCCGCCGCCAGTTGGCCGGCACCCTCCGGTCGGTGTGCTGCCAGCGCATGGTGCCCACCGTGGACGGCGGGATGCGGCCGGCCTTGGAGATCATGATCAACACCATCACGATCAAGAAGGCCATTGAGGAGAACCAGCTCGGCAAGCTGCTGCCCATCATCGAGAGCAGCCGCAAGATTGCGGAAGTGGACGGCGTGACCCAGTGGGAAGATCAAGGCGAAGGCATGATGAGCTTCAACCAGTGCATCTTCAACCTGCTGCAGCAGGGCATCATCAGCGAGGAGCGGGCGATGGAGAAGGCCTCGAATCCGCAGCAGCTCAAGATGTGGCTGGATGGCATCTTCACCAGCTCCGGCGGCATCACGGGCTGAGGTTGGAACGCGGCATTTACGCCGCCGCAAGCAGGAGCGGAAAAGAGCGTGCGGAACGTCTTTGACCCACGCACGCCTCCGCAGCCTGAAGGCCGCGCCCCGGGGCGATTTCAGGCACCCGGGCCGGGGTTTGGCTGCACGCTCAGAGCTTGTCCAGCAGCGCTGGCAGATCCAGCTTCCCGTCCACTGCCAGGCGGAAGGTCAACATCAGGCTGTTGAGTGCGTAGGTGAACTCCTCCTTGTCGGCGGCGCTGGTGAGCAGATGAAATTCGACCAGGCCGGCGGGCGTGGGAATGAAGGCGATCCGGTTTTGCAGGGTGAACCCCGAGTCGTTCCGCCAGGTGAAATCAAAGGCCGGCCCCGCTTGGCCGCCGGCGGTCAGGGTCAATTCTTCAATGATCTTGGCCGTCGGGTGGCGGCGCAGCAGCAGTTCCCTAAAGACCTCGGGCTTGAGGCTGCCCGTCGCTTTGTCCACCGCGTTCGTGGGCACCTCGGTCAGGCGCACAGTGATGGAGCACTTGTCCTCCCGCTCGACCGCGCGCAACTGCCGGTTCGCCTCGTCCACCCGCATGAAGTAGCCCTTGGGCACGATGAAGGCGAATTGGTTCGTGCCGACTTTGGCGACCGCGCGGAAGTAGTGCCCGATGCCTTCCAGCTCGTGGCGGGTGGTGGTCAACTGAAAGTCTGGTGTGCCATTAGTGGCCGCCGGTTGTGCTCCGCCGGTCTGCGCCAGTAGTGCCAGCAGCAGGGCGGCGGAGCGCAGGAGGAGGTTAGAAAGAAGCGACATAATTGGTCCGGTTTGGGGGGGCGGCTGCCCAAGTGCCTCGAATCAAGACGCGCAGCTCGGGCGAACCCGGGGGCATTCGAGTGGAGTCGAGGAAGTTCGGGTCAAAGTTGAAGTTGCGCGATGGCGCAGAATAATAGGTTCCCGGCCACTGGAACGGCGCAGTGGCACTGGCGCTGTCGAAGAGGTTCACCAGCGAGCCGTTCAGCGTGAGCGTGCGCCCGCTCCACGCCTCCAGCAGCCGCGGGAAGTTGACCACGCCGCCACTTCTGATCGTGGTTCCGTTCGCTGATGAGTAAACCATCCCCGCGAGCAAGGCTGCGTTGATGGTGGTGTCCGACGGCACCCGGGAGCTGTAAGAGCCGCCACTGGCCGCGTCGCTCCAAGCTCCTGATTGGACGGTGAGCGCATCCGCGACGAGGGATGCCGGCTGGCTGGAGCTGGTATTGGTGGTCCCGAGATGGGCGTTGTTCGTGCAGTTGTAGTGGCCTTTCACGTAGAGCGGGTTGACGGTGGCCAGGGTCAGCCCACGGGTGGGCAGTGTTTGGCCGTTGATGAGCCGCACGGCCGTTTTCTGACTGGTGGTGGTGGAACGATTATCCGCCACATAGACGATGTTGGGTGCGTTGCCACCTCCCAGCTTGGCCGCCACAGACGTGTTGGTGGCGGCCCAGGTGCGATATTTCGCAACGTCCAGCTCGGTGATCTTCATGGTCTTGCCTTCACGTTGGTCGGTGAAGGTGACGTTGGTTGCGATGAAGTAGCTGGCATTGGCCCATGGAATCGTGGTGGGCGAGGCGTCGAACGGGGTTTTTACCCTCACCGTGACGGTGGCATTGCTCACGAGGATAAGCAGCTCCGCTTTGTTGTAGAACCGCTGCTGGCCCATCGAGGAACTCATGGACTCGGCGGCGGGCGGGATGTTGATCACTTCTCGCACCGCAGCAGCGGTGTTGTTGGTGCCAATGGGCAGGGTGAGTGCGCTGGTGTTGCTGGTAGCGCTGCCGCCATAGGTGATGCCGCCGGTGAAGTCCGACAACCCGTAGCCAAACCAAGCCTGCCGGGCGATGGTGCCGGTGGCGGTTACGTTCTCGCGCAGGTCCAGGCTCGCGGTGGAGCCAAGGAAGATGTTGCTGTTGGCATGGACACGCCCGCGCACCGTCAGCGGTGCCGCCATGGTGAATTCGAGCAGGCTGTTGAAGAAGATGGCGAACTGGAACACCGGAATGGAGGCGAGTTGGATGTCCTGCTGCACGGCATTGGTGAGGTTGAAGCGGCCGGTGGTCTGGCGGGCGTTGGACACCACCCGGTAATTGGAGACAAAGCCACGGAGGCCGGTGTAGGGGCCATTAAGGTTCGTGAAGATCTGCGTCTGCGTGCGAGCGACGTAGAGCTGGTTGGTTGCCCCGCTGCCGTTGGAGAACTGGAAGTTTGCCCAGTAGGCATTCTCACCAGAGTCAGGCACATCCGTCCGGTAGGAGTTCAGGTTGTTGAACACGACGCTCTCGCCGCTCGCCTTGTAGTCCTGCATCAGCCGGGAGACGATCCGCTCAGTGGCGGCCTCTGCTGCAAACGTTGTCGTGGTCAACTGGTTGTTACGTTCGTTCATCAGGGCTGTCTGGGAGGCCCAGTTCATGGTTCCGGTGAGCACCGTGAGGCCGATGGCGGCGAACACCATCACCATCACCAGCGCGTAGCCACTACGCTGCCTGCCGCGGGCAGAAGCTATCGTGTCCATGGTATTCATTGGAGGATGCGCCGGGTGACGCGCGTCTGGAGCTGGAAGTATTCGTAGAAGTTGTTCGTGCCCACCTTGGTCATTGGGTAGCTGAGCTGGTAAAACTGCAGCCGGATATTGACCGTCGAGTTACCCGTGTCCGCACTGAGGGTGTTGCCGAGGTAGTCCTCCTTGGAAAACAGGACGGCGTTGGTCACATAGGAGGCGATCAACTGCGGCGTGGCATTGCTGGAGGTGACGCGCCGCAGTTCGCTGTTGTTGGTCACGTAGAAGTAGCGGATCCACCAGTTGTTGTTGGTGGTGGGGAAAATCTGGATGGCGCGCCCCTGCATGGCCGTCCCGTTTGGAATGGCGGTGAAGTTGGTGGCCGTCCCATTGCCGATTTGGATGGTGGTTGCCGCACGGATCTCGTCCTGGAGTTTGCCAAAGGCCTTCCGGGCGGAATCGGATGCGCCCAGCTTCGCCGCTGCAAATTGCATGAGGCGCCCGCCCATGATGTGGCTGTAAACCACTCCTCCCACCACGAAGGTCGTCAGCGTCATCGTGACCAGCAACTCGATCAGTGTCACCGCCAGCAGGTGACGGCGGTCGGCGCTCGCGTTGGGAATCTTGAGCTTCATCTCAGGCGTCCGGAGAACGGTAGGTGGCCACGGTGTTCGTAAAAACCCGGCCGGTGGTCGGGAAGCGCCAGGTGCAATCCACGCGGATCATGCGCAACTGGGGCGCGGTGCCCGAGATGACTGTGATCGTCGTGGTGTTGGTGGCGTAGAATCCATTGGTCCCGATCACGGGGATGTCCATGAGCACTGTCTGAGTTGGAAAGTTGCCGGTCACCAACTGGTCCACGCCGGTTTCCGTGTCCCATCGGCAGGCTCGGGTCTGCTCCAGCCGCTGTGTGGCCAAGGCTTGCGCCGCCAAGGAATAGGCGGACCATTCCGCCCGTTTGGTGGATTGTGTGTAGCCGTGGATGATTCCGGCGACGGTCATCGCAGCGATGGCGGTGGCGACACACACCTCAGCCAGCGTGAATCCACCAACGGCACAGCGTTCCCGGGCAGGAGTCTTAAGCGGTTCGCAAAGTAACTTCACGGGTCGGTTCGAAGTTGTTTTACCAAGCTTGGTAGAGCCGAAAGGATGCCAAGTCAACAAATGATAGAGTCGTTAAGCTCTAGTGTAACGGGGTTTTCTGGATTTATTCGGCCAAGTGGTGCTGAACC
>CAIPBN010000084.1 GCA_903863315.1 uncultured Verrucomicrobiota bacterium
CGCCCCCCCACCGCCGCCTGCGCCAGCTCGGGACGGTTGCAGTCACGGCTGAGGTGGCCAAGGTAGATGCGGGCCAGCGTGCCGGTCACAATCTGCTCGGCAACCTCCGCCGCCGCCGCGTTGGAGAGATGGCCGTGACGGCTCAGGATGCGTTGCTTCGTGCTCCACGGGCGCTTGGTGTCCTCCTGCAACAGCTTGGGATCGTAATTCGCCTCCAGCACCAGCACCTGGGCGGGCCTGACCCGCTCGACTACCAGCCGCGTCGCATGGCCCAGATCCGTGAGAAAGCCGATGTTGCCCGCGCTCGTGCGCAGCAGAAAGCCCACCGGATCCTGCGCGTCATGCGGGACGCTGAAGGTGTCCACCACCACATCACCCAGATCGAAACTCGCGCCGGTGACGAAGTGCCGTCCCTCGAACCGCGTTTCCAACTGCCGCTCCGTCGCCTCCTGCGTGAGGCGATTGCAGTAAACCGGGATGCGCAGCTTCGTCGCCAGCGCGGTCAGGCCTTGCGTGTGGTCCTGATGCTCGTGGGTGAGCAGGATGCCCGTGAGCGTCTCGGGCGTGCGCTGAATGGACGCCAGCCGCTGGCGGATCTGGCGGCCGCTGAACCCGGCATCAATCAGCAGCCGCACCTCCGGCGTCTCCAAGTAGGCGCAATTGCCCCCGGAACCACTGCCCAGGATGGTGAAGCGAACGGACACGGGGTGACGGTAGGGAGAGCTGAAAAAACGTTCAACGCCCAACGCTCAACCCGGCACGTTTCAGGTGGAAAACGAAGTGTCCCAAGTCCCGGCTTTTCCTCACGCCCACATCTCCTTTGGTCCCCGGCCTTCCGGCACGATCATCTCGAAGGTCGGGATGCGCACGATCACCCGCCGACCCGCGTCATCCACACCCAGGTAGCTGCCCTCGGCGATGCCGCGCCGCGTCTCCAGCACATGGCGGCTTTGGTAGCTGAACTTCTCCCCGGGCACGATCCGGGGAAATTCCCCCACCACGCCGTCTCCCTCCACCACGGTCACCTCGTCGTGGGCGTTGGTGACCACCCATTTGCGGCCCTTGATGGTGACGGCGCGGTCGGAGTCGTTGTGAATGCTGATGAAATAGACAAACGAATGCGGCTGCGTGGGCGGGCTGGGGAGCTCCGGCGCATAGACCAGCCGGTCCAACGTCACACGGAGGCCGGGCAGTTCGAGGAGTTCGTGGTTCACAAGTTGGTTCGCAGCCAGTCGGACTGCCTCGGCAACGATGGGCGCTTCCGGCTCAAGATCCAAGGCAGGACCTCAGCCAGGCGACCGCTCCCGGCGGGTTTCGAGAAAGTCCTTCAGCTCCTGCGCCGTCTTGCCGCCAAAGCCCGGGACTGCGGCGATCTGCTCCACGGTTGCCAGCCGCAGGCGATGGATGGAACCAAATTTCTTCAGCAGCACCTGCTTCCGCGCATCGCCCACACCGGGGAACTCGTCGAGGACGCTTTCGGAAATCTTCCGCAGGCGCAACTGGGCGTTGTAGCTGTTGGCCACGCGATGCGACTCGTCGCGCACGCGCTGGAGGAGTTTCACCGCTGGATGGTTGAGGCCGAGGCGCAACGGGGCAGATTCGCCGGGCTGGTAGATTTCCTCGAACTCCTTGGCGAGACCGATAATGGCAATGTGGCCAAGGCCGAGCTTGGCCAGCTCCGCGCACGCCGCGTTGAGCTGGCCCTTGCCGCCGTCGATCAAGATGAGGTCCGGCAGACGCGCGGCGGAAGGCGTCTTGGGCACCCACGGAGCGGTGAGTTCATCGCGGCTCGCCGCGTCATGCACGATCGCGTCGAAGGCGGAAGTGGGGCGGGACTCGGGGGCTTCCTCGCCGTCGTCGGCAGGATCGAATGCCGCTTTGCTGACGGGTGATTCAACCAAACCGGGTTCGGATGCATTCGCCGCCTGCCCCACCTCTTCCTTCAGCCGCGAGTAGCGCCGGCGAATCGTCTCCGCCATGCAGGCAAAATCGTCCTGGCCCGTCACGGTCTTGATCTTGAAACGCCGGTAGTTCGCGCGGTCGGGGCGGCCGTGCCAGAAGCTCACGAGCGACGCGACAGCGAATGTGCCGCTGATGTTTGAAATGTCGAAACCCTCAATCCGCGCCGGCGGCTGCGACATCCCCAACACGCGCGCCAGCTCACGCAGGTCGGACTCGGGATTGATGGCGACCGGCAGCTTGTAGGGAACGCGCTCAAACTTCTCCGTCTTCTGCGTGGTGCTCTTGATGTCCTTGAGCAAGTCGCGGAGCTGCGCCGCCTGCTCGAAGTCCTGCGCGGCGGCGGCCTTCTTCATCTGCGCCTCCAGCTCGGTCGCCATCTCGTCGCACTGACCATCGAGGAAATCGCACCCCGCCGTTACCTGCATGAGGTATTGCTCGCGCGTGACGTTGCCGATGCACGGCGCGGTGCAGACCTTCATGTGCGCGTAGAGGCAGTGCTTGTAATCGCTCGCGTCGGGATTGAGCGGACGGCAGCCGCGCAGGTTGAACTTGTGCCGGACCAAGTTGAGCGTCCGCCGCAGCGCGCCGCCGCTGGCGAAGGGACCGAAGTAACGCGCGCCATCGTCAATCCGCAGGCGCGTGAGCGTGAAGCGTGGGATGGGGTCGTTGAGGTTGACCTTGAGCATCAGGAAGCGCTTGTCGTCGCGGAAGGAGACGTTGTAGCGCGGGTGGAACTCCTTGATGAGCTTGCCTTCGAGCAGCACGGCCTCGGCGTCGGACTTCACCATGTGCCAGTCGAAGTCGTGGATGGCCTCGACGAGGGCGTTGAACTTGAGGTCCCAGCCCATGCGCCGCGAAGTCTGGAA
>CAIPBN010000085.1 GCA_903863315.1 uncultured Verrucomicrobiota bacterium
ATCACTGAACTGCTGGCACAACTACGGCCCGCGTTGAAGAGCGTCGGCAAGGCTGAACACCTGCTCACCGACTACTGGGCCGACAAAATCGCGCTGCTGTGGACCACCAAGGAGGTTCACCGCGCCGCCAATGAAGCCAAGACCGTGCTCACTGAAGAGCAGGCTCGCACCATCCTCCGCAGCCTACGTGACAACTACCACGCTCAATACGGACTCGAATGGCGGGACGTGAGCGAAGCCGTTCAGGAAAGCGGACTCGGCCGGGACCTCAGCAAACGGGAGCTGCACCACTTCATCCATCGCGACGTGCTGGTGGTTGATCCGCCACAAGAAGGCACAAAAGTCGCAAGGAAAGGCAGCGCATGAAGCCACCGCAAGAGTTCAAAGTGGTCTGTGTCCGCGAGTGTGTGGCTCCGTTGCATCCGCTCGACACGCCCCAACAGGCCGCCGACTACTGGCACGCGAACATCACGTGTGCGCCGTGGTTCGACGCGTGCAAGGAAGCGCTGGTCGTGCTGGTGCTCAACACCCGCCGACGCATCCTCGGGCACAACCTCGTCGCGCTGGGCACGCTGGATAGTGTGAACGTCCATGCCAGAGAGGTCTACAAGCCGGCGATTGCGATTTCGGCCCACGCGCTGATCCTGATGCACAACCACCCATCCGGAGACTCCAGCCCCAGCGCAGCGGACATCAAAGTGACCCGCGACCTCATCCGGGCCGGGCAGTTGCTCAAAATCGAGCTGATCGACCACCTCATCATCGGCGAAAAGACCACCTCTTTACGCGAGCTCGGCTACTTCAGCTAAACCACAACCCCAACAACCAAACCTGAGACGGGCCGGGACTAACCATCCCGGCTCGTTTCATTTCAACCCCAGAATAAAACCCTATGACTGCAACGATGGAAGAATGCAAATCCACCAGCCTCTACTACCGCGAAGGCTCCAGTGACAAGGAATACCACGTCCGGCTCGAAACCAAAGGTGACGGCTTCGTCGTCAACATCGCCTTTGGTCGGCGAGGCTCGACGTTGAGCACCGGCACGAAGACGTCCGCCCCGGTCCATTACGACGCGGCGCTGATGGTTTTCGAGAAGCTGGTGCGCGAGAAGAAAGCCAAAGGCTACACGGAGGGCGAGAGCGGCACGCCCTATCAGCACAGCGACAAAGCCAGCCAGGTCTCTGGGCTGGTGCCGCAGTTGCTCAACGGCATCGACGAAGTGGAAGTCGCCCGGCTCACCAGCAACCCGAGCTGGGGCATGCAGGAGAAGAAGGATGGTAAACGCCTGCTGCTCCGTAGCGAGCCCGGCTCCGTCACCGGCATCAACAAGAAGGGCCTCATCGTCGCCGTGCCCGAAACCATCGCCCGCTCCGCCGTGGAACTGCCCGGCTACTTCGTCATTGATGGTGAAGCCATCGGCGATTACCTGCACGCCTTCGACCTGTTGTTCCTCAACGGTGAAGACCTGCGGCCCCAGCCCTACCGCCAGCGTTACGTCGCGCTGCTGAACCTGCTCGCCGGCGGCCTGCCCAAGCACATCAAGGTCGTGTCCCTGTGGACTGATTCCATGGACAAGGCCTCGTGGCTGCGAACCCTCAAGGAGCAGAAGGCGGAAGGCGTGGTGTTCAAATTGATGAACGCACCCTACACCGCTGGCCGACCGAACTCCGGTGGCAGCCAGCTCAAACACAAGTTCGTCGCCACGCTCAGTGCCGTCGTTGCGAAATTGAACCCGCAGCGGAGTGTCGGCTTATGCCTGCTCAACCACGAAGGCTGGCAGCCGGTCGGCAACGTCACCATCCCGCCGAACCAGCCAGTGCCCAACCTCGGTGCCGTCGTGGAGGTCCGTTACCTCTATGCCGTCCCGGATGGCTCGCTGTTCCAGCCGGTGTATCTAGGCGAGCGCAGCGATGTCGATGTGACGGAGTGCGTCGTCTCGCAGATACAGTTGAAGCGGGACGAAGACGAAGCGGTTTAGCCACACAACAGCACAGCAGGCGCAAAGAGGAAGCGCCTTAGCAATCCCCGGAGTGTCTGACAACACTCCATCCACCCCAAACCCCACACAACCGCCGGCCGGCTCTGCTTTCCTCAGGCAGGGTCGGCCGGCTTTCCCATTGAACTCATAACAACCATGAATCCCACCGTCATAGAACTCCCCGCCCACGAACTCAAAACCGCCCTCACCGGCCTCGGCAAAGTCATCAATCGGCACAGCAGCCTGCCGGTCCTCAGCCACGTCCGCGTCACGCGCGACCCCGAGAACAAGGTCAGCCTCGAAGCCACCGACCTGGACTCGACCGCCATCTATCAGGCCGAGCAGGCCAGTCCTGGTCTACCCGCCAGCTTCCTCGTGCCCTTTGGGCCGCTCAACCAACTGGTCAAGGGCTGCAAGGCCCCGGTGCAGCTCATTGCTGAAGACCAGCAGGTTCGCCTGCGCACCTACATCGGCACCAGTCCGATGGAGCAGTCCTTCGCCGCTTTGCCGGTGGATGAGTTCCCGTCCACCCCCCAGGCCACCAGCAAGCCGCTCGTCCTCGACGCCACCTTCCGAGACAGTTTCCGCGAGGCGTTGGACTGTTGCAGCGACGAAGGCAGCCGTCATGTCATCCAGCACGTCTGCCTCGACACCCGTGATGCGGAAGGCCACTACGTCGCCGCCACGGATGGCCGGCATCTCTACGCCGCCAACTCGTTCCACTTCGACCTCAAGGAACCGGTGCTCATTCCCAACCGCGACTTCCTCCGCTGGAACAAGCTGATGGAATCGGGCGTGGGTGAGTTGACGCTCAAGCCCAAGACCGCCAAGGAAGGCTCGTGGGTGCAGCTCAAGTCCGGCGCCTGGACGTTCATCACCAAGGCCGGCGACGACGCGTTCCCGAACTGGAAACAAGTCCTGCCCACCGCCGACAGCCACCTCACCAGGGTTCAGCTGAATGCGGACGCCGTCGGCACGTTGCTGGCCGGCGTGCCCAAGCTGCCCAGCGAGGACGACTACAACCGGGGCGTGCGCTTGGACATCACGCCCACGCAGTTCACCGTCCAGGCTCGCCGCAAGGATGCCGCCGAATGGACGCGGTTGGCGGTCGATGGCGCCCAAGTCATCGGCAAGTCCATCGGCATCACTCTGAACCGGGACTACCTGTTGAAGGCGTTGCGCTACGGCCTCACCACGCTGGCCTTGACCGATGACCTGTCACCCATCGTGTTCAGTGAAGGTGGCCGGCGCATGGTCGTGATGCCGCTGCGCTCCGGTGATGCGCCTCAAGCCCAACCTGCTGCCACACCTCAGCCCGCCCCACCCACAGCCGAATCGTCCGCTCCCAACCCAACCATCACCAACCCGCCGGTGGCCGCACCAACGCCACTGGCACAACCGCAGGAAACCACCATGCCGAAAGAAACCCAGACCAGTCCCACTGAACCGCAACCCACGACCGAAACCTCGCCGGTGAAAGCCGTCATCGAGCACGTCGAGCACATCAAGGAGACGTTGAAAAGCGTCCTCAAGGAGTTCGCCGAAGTGATGGATGGCCTCAAAGTCATCGAGAAGGAAAAGCGGGCCACCGACAAGGAGATCGAGTCCGTGCGCGAGAAGCTGCGCGAGATCCAGTCGGTCCGCATCTAGGCCGGTTCAAACCCACGGGAGGGTTCACTGTTTCAACGACAGTGGACCCTCCCTTCCACCCCGGCCTGCATGAAGGACAACCAGTTTCTGGTTTACGGCGTGGGCGGGCTCTTCGGCCTCTGGGTGCTCTATCACACCTGGCCGTTCATCATCGGCGGCCTCGCCTTGGCTGGCCTCTGGTGCCTGCTCAACCACCACCACCACGACAACAATCGCCGGCCACCTCGCCGCCGGTAAGCAACCCATATGGAACCCCAACTACTCCCTCTGCTCACCCGTGAAGGTGTGCTCATCAAAGTCAGCGTCCGCTTCTGGCGGGGCTGCAAGAAACTCAAGGCTGAAGACATCGGCCTCAAAAGCAGCGATGTCTCCGATCGGCTTATCAGCCTCGGTCACAAACGGTTGTTGCCTCGCGAATCCACCCAGCAGTTGGCTCTCCTTGAAGGCCGGGCTCACGCGCTCATCGAAGGTAACACGTTCCCGTTCCTCAACGGCCTGGCGCACTTCCTGCCCAATGCCCGCTTGCAAGAGGTCACTCAACGCCTGAACGAACTCGAAACCGAGTTCTGGCAGGCCAAGGACGAGTTCCTCCGCCGTTACACGTCACTGCGCCAGTCCGCCTCATCGGAATGGCAATCTCTGGCGCAGAAGCTGGTCAGCGATCCGGACCGCCTCCTCGCCACCATCGAAGCCTCGTTTCCGCTCCCGCAGCAGATGAACCGGTTCTACGGCTTCGAGAAGCAGTTGTTTCAGGTCAGCGTGCCGGAATCACTCGGCGTGGAGTTGATCACCACCGTCGAGCAACAGCAGGTCATCAGCGCGCGTCAGCAAGCCGCCCGTGATGCCGGTGCGAAGATCCGTCAGGACGTTCAACTGTTCGTGGCCGACTGCGTTGCCAGCCTGCGCGAACAGACCGCCGTGCTGTGCGGCGAGATGCTCACCAGCATCCAGACCAGCGAGACCGGCGTGCATCAGAAGACCCTCAACCGACTCATCCGGTTCATCGACCAGTTCAAGCAGATGAACTTCGCCAACGACGTCGAGATGGAGCGCCAGTTGGAACGAGTGCGGAAAGAACTGCTGTCCAAAACCGCCGAGGAATATCGGGACAGCGCCATTGCCCGCACCCGCCTCACCGCCGGATTGCAACAGCTCGCCGCTCAGGCCCGCCAGCTCGCCAAGCAGGATGCCGGTGAACTGGTGGAACGCTTCGGTGAACTCGGCCGACGCAAGTTCCAGCTCGCAGCGTAGTCAACATCACCACAGAGCCACAGAGCACGCAGAGAGGGGGAAGCCGTTACTGGCCGCTTCCTCTGTGCCCTCTGTGTCTCTGTGGTTCCTTCAACTCTCAACTCCCAAACCCACAACTCCCATGGCCCATCACTCCACCAACTTCAGCCTCGTGGTCAATTTGCCCGATGAGGCGGCCCAGACTTACGCGCTCGACCTCGCCAGACAAGCCAGTCGCCTAAACCAAGGCGATGATGCCGAGGCAGGCTTTCCCGCTGACCTTCTGGAACACATCGAGGACTGGTGCTTCAAAACCGACGCGGACACTCCGGCCAACAACCACGGCCTTTGGCTGCATTCCAGCAACGGCGGAATCGACGCGGTCTGCGCCTTTCTCCAGCACTTGCTCCAGAAGTTCGACCCCGCTGGTCAGGTGACCTTCGAGTGGTCGCACGATTGCAGCCGCCCCTTGACCGACGCCTATGGCGGCGGCGCAGCCATCATCACCGCCCAGGAAATCAAATCCATGAGCACCGGCCAGTGGCTGCGCGAAAACGCGGCCTGATTCCCAACCCTAAACCCACCATGCCTAAATTCGTCGGTTCCTACGCTCACGACATTGCCTGCTTCGCGGACTTTGTCGTCGAGGCCAAGTCAGAGCGGGCTGCCCTTCGCAAAATCAGAAGGGCGCTGCGCGATGGAAAGTTCGCCAACGTGGATGCGACTCCCTGTTGGGAGAACGGGGCATCCAACGAGCGGGTGTTCGTTCAAGGCCTTGCCGAGGAGCATTCACCCGAAACCACCCTCGCCGAGCTCATCGGTGAGGCGCATCGGTTCAGTCCCCAAACCAACCGCTGCATCCATTGTGGGCGTCTTGCCGATGACGATGCGGTGGAACCTCAGCCCTGCCACCCATGAAAACCATCACCATCCGCCGACTCGACCTTCAGTTTGACGCCAATCAAAGCACCAAGGGTTCCACCGAGCAGCAAGCCCGGCAGGCCCTTGAACTCATCAACCTGACCCTGCAACGGGAACCCTCCGGCCTCGGCGCTCAACTCTTCGCCCACCCCGACGAGATTGAAGTCGAGTCCGGGGAATCCGCTGCCTGAGTCCTGACCACAGAGCCGCAGAGAACAGAGAGAGGAATTGTCCGCACTTGGACGTTCCTTCTGGGTCTCCGTGGTTCTTTCAACCTTCAACCTTCAACTCTCAACTGTTCCCATGAGTCACTTCACCACCATCAAAACGCAGATCAAAGACGTGGAAGCCTTGCGGTCGGCGGTCAACGAGCTGGGCCTTCAGCTCCTCGCCAACACCGATGCACGCGGCTACATCAGCAACAAAACCAAGGGCGACTACGTCATCCGGCTCAAAGGCCCCTACGACGTTGCTCTCAACCAGCAGCCTGACGGCACCTACGGTTTAACGACCGACTGGTGGGATGGCCATGTCGAGCGGGAGGTCGGCACCAACTTCGGCCGGCTCCTCCAACTCTACGGCGTCCACAAGACCAGCATGGAGGCCCGGAAGAAGGGCTACTCCGTGCTGCGCAACAGCCAACCCAACGGCTCCATCAAGCTCATCCTCGCCACCCTATGAAACCCACCATCGAGATTATCGTTTCAACCAACGGCGAGTTCACCATCGAAGGCGTCGGGTTCAAAGGGGCTGGCTGCGAGAAGGCCACGAAGTTTCTGGAGGAAGCCTTGGGCGTCGTGAACTCGAAGGTGAAGAAGCCCGAGTTCCACCAGCAAGCCGTTGTCCACAAGAAACAGCAGCTCGGCACATGAACCCCGTGCTGACGTTCGAGCTGGATGGCACCGGTCACTGTCTCCACACCGACGCCATCCCGCTGCAATCCATCGGCACTCTGGAAATCCACCGTGCCACTTCAATCGAGTTCAACTCTGCTGTTCAACAGTGGGAGGTGAAGGCCAATGACGGAGCAATCCTGTTCGTTGATCCTTCACGCTCTTGCTGTCTGGCGTGGGAGTTGGACCGGTTCAACCTCTAACCCGAAAGGACATCATGCGCCCCGACCTGCTCACGGTCCTGCGCCAAAACATCTCGCAAGCCAAACCTCGAACCCCAAAGCCACTCGTTGCTCCGCTCAAATTGGAGCACGGGTGGCTTTTGCCGTTTCTGCTCCTCGCCGAAGACTCGCTGTGGGGCCGCTGGAACCACTGGCATCAAACCATGATGGCTGGCCGCGTCATCGGTCAGATTCCGGTCATCGACTGGGAATCTGGTCCTGCCGCCCGCCGGATGCTCGAAGCCTCGCTCAACAGCATCACCACGCACGGGAGCTGGCAGGGCTGGGGTTCGTGGCAGGTGTTCGACTACTTCATGGACTGGCTGCTCTTTGGCTTCGGCCATCGCGGTCAGCCAGCGCTGCCTACTGAATCCTCCGACTTCGCCGGGGCCAGTGAGCGGCTGTATCAGGTGTTCAACCTCGAAACCCTGCTGGCCTGGCCGCACGATTACCTGGGCGAAATCCTCGCCGAGAACCGCCACGGCCAGCACCTCGGCTTCTATCCGACGCCGATGGATGTCGCCCGGATGATGGCGGCGATGACTGTTGGCGGTGAGGATGCCCGCACCAAATCGGTCTGTGACCCTTGTGTGGGCACTGGCCGGTTGCTGCTCGCAGCCTCCAACCATTCGTATCGCCTCTACGGCTGCGACCTCAACCCGACCGTCATCAAGGCCACGCTGGTCAACGGCTATCTGTATGCGCCGTGGCTGGTCAAACCCTTCCCGTTCCTCGACCCGCACAACTGCGACCCGACCGCCAGCCAGACGGTCAGCGATTCCATCATCCAACAGGCGTGCCCGGAGCAGCTCAACCTGACCGAGCATGACTTCGACACACAAGGCCGCTTTGAACCCATCAAGAAGCGGCGTCCCCGATACACCCAACTAGTCCTGTTATGACCAAGCCCATCAGCCAGGTCTGGACGTTTCCCAGCGACTCCAACCCAGACAAGACCTACGAAACCCTCCGCTACACCGACCAGTCCATCTCGTGCAATTGCCCGGGCTGGACTCGTCGGGTGGCTGCGGATGGTTCTCGTTCCTGCAAACACACCCGTTCCATCGACATGGGAACGGCGGACCAACAATCCACTGCCACCCACTCCTACGAACCCCTCAAACCTCAACCCAAACCTCGCAATCATGCCCAAATCCAATCAACCGAAACCCCCAAGCTCGGACAGCGCCGGTTTGCCGTCTGAGATGTCCGCTGCCATCACCCACTACATCCGCGCTGGTTATCCCGGACTCTACGTCGTCTCCGCTGAAGAGCTGAGAGTCGAAGCGGAGTTCAAGGCGATCGCACAAACCCTCAACTACGGCCTGCACTTCTGGTCTGTGGTGGATGGACTGATCGACGTGAAGGCCAAGACCGTGAACAGCGCCAATGACCCGCTGGAAGCATTGGAAGCCGTCAAGAACCTGCCGGAAAAGTCGGTGGTGCTGCTGAAGGACTTTCATCTGTTCCTCGCCGAACCGAACCCCATCCTGCTCCGGAAGCTCAAGGACACGCTGCTCCACACCAAGCTGAAGCAGAAGCTGTTGGTCATCCTCGGCTGCCGTCTCTGCCTGCCTGCTGAACTGGAACACGAGTTAACCATCGTGGAGTTCAAGCTGCCCGGTTCCGTTGAGCTGCGCGGTGTTCTCGGCGGCATCATGGAATCGGCCGGCATCAAGAGCGTTGAAGTTGAAATCAGCGAGAAAGCCGTCGAGGCAGCATCAGGATTGACCACCATCGAGGCTGAAAACGCTTTCGCGCTGTCGGTGGCTGAAAGCAGAACCATCACGCCTTCAATCATCGCCCGGGAGAAAGCTCAGGCGGTGAAGAAGAACGGCCTGCTCGAAATCGTGGAGGTCAAAGAAACGCTCAACAGCATCGGCGGCTTGGATCTGCTCAAAGACTGGCTGTTGCGGAGAAAAGACGCCTTCAGCCAAAGAGCCATCAACTACGGCCTGCCAGCGCCCAAAGGACTGCTGATTATCGGCATTCCCGGCACTGGCAAATCGTTGACCGCCAAAGCCACTGCTGCCGTGTTCAACATCCCCCTGCTGAAGCTCGACGCCGGCAAGCTCTACGGAGGTATCGTCGGCCAGAGCGAAGCAAACCTCCGCGCCGTCATCAACACGGCTGAAGCGATTGCCCCGTGCTGTCTCTGGATTGATGAGCTGGAGAAGGGCTTTGCTGGCTCGAAAAGCAGCGGTTCAGCGGATGGTGGCACATCAGCTAGGGTATTCGGCTCGTTCCTCAGTTGGATGCAGGAGAAAGTGAAACCCGTGTTCATCGTCGCCACCGCCAACGTTGTCTCCCAGCTCCCGCCCGAAATGCTGCGAAAGGGAAGGTTCGACGAGCTGTTCTTCGTGGACCTCCCCGTTGAACAGGAGCGCGAGGCCATCTGGAAGATCGTCGTTGAACGCAGGAACAGGAAAGCGATCAACTTCGACTTGCAACATTTGGCCAAAAGCAGCGAAGGGTTGACCGGTGCTGAAATCGAGGCCGTGTTTCTGGAGGCGATGTTTGCTGCGTTTGAGCGTGGCGATGAGCCGACCGAGATGGACGTTGCGGCTTCAATGACCAGCTTCGTGCCGTTGTCGAAGCTGATGGCCGAACAGATCGCTGGGCTGAAACAGTGGTCCTCCGGTCGTGCCCGTCCTGCCACCTCCCACCTTTCAGCCTCCGAGCCAATGCTTCGGAAGCTGGGGGTGTGAGGTGGGGAGAAGGAATCGGCTCACACCGATTTCTTTTCTTTAGGTATGAGGGATCTTCGGCTTGCTCAGAGAGCTCCACCTTGAAACAGACTTCTGCGAAGCGCAAAATCAACTCAGTGCCTTTCCTCGCTGCACCCAGCGGCGCAGCGTGCTGGCGTCTGCCCTATCGTTGCCGTTCAATCGTTGCAGCACCCACTGTCGCCGCCCTTCTCCTCGCAAGCTTTTGATTTTAGAATCCTCCCACAATCGGGCTGCCTTCAAATAGAATTCATCGGCCTCGATCTTTAGCGGACTTACTTTTGGTCCCTGGCGTTCCACTCCGCGCGCCTTGTGGAGTGCCATGATGGCCTTCCAATGGAGGTCACGCTGGTAGTCAAAGCTCCAAAATGCGGGCACCACAATCATCGTTCCGTGTGCCGTCAGGTTCACGGTTAGTTTCAGTAGCAATGGCTTGTCTTTTTCCATGCCGTAAAGCTTCCAGCGGTGACAAAACGCATCAAAGGCGACCTGAAACAGGCGAGCACGGTCCTTCGGAAGAAAATCCCAGTCCCGACGGAAATTGCGTTCTTGCACCATGCTGCG
>CAIPBN010000086.1 GCA_903863315.1 uncultured Verrucomicrobiota bacterium
CCAAGGCAGATGCCCAATCCAATCGCGGCTTCGTGGATGCCGCCGTGCTCGCCCTTCGTCTCGCCCACGTCCATCGAGTAGAAGAGCGAGGCGTAGTAGAGCAGGCCCGTGGCCAGCCCGAAGACGACCTGCGCCAGCACCAGCACCAGCACCGAGCGCCCCATCAGGAGGGCGACGTAAGCGAGAATCAGGGCGATGAAGGCGGCCAGCATCCAGCGGAAACGGTAGTGCCAGCCGTGCCATTGCCAGAGCCCGATGAAGGTCAGGAAACGGGCCAAGAACCAGATCGCCCAGAACCATCCGCTCTGCGCCACGCTCAATCCGAGTTCAGCAGAGCGGCCGGGGATCATCGCCTGAAACGAGTTGATGGCGATGTAGGCGAAGGGATTGGCCAGCCAGGCCATCTTGAGAAAGGTCTGCGGCGGGACCGGTTGCTCCAGGGCGACGGCTTCGGGGTGATGCTCGCTGGCGGAAGCGGGTGGCAGCACGGGGTCGCGGGGCAGGGTGTCGAGCCAGTGGGTCACCACCAGTTGCACGACGAAGATGGCGGCGGGCAGCCAGAACAGGCTCCGCGCCCCGAGGACTTCAAACAGCGTGCCGCCGAGGAAGAACATCAGGCCGCCGCACCCGGACCAGACGATGTTGTAGAAGCCCACCATCCGTTTCATGCCGGCGTCGGATTCGCCATGCGTGGCATGCGCCTCCAGCGCCGGCCAGGTGAAGCACATCGCGATGGTCCACCCCACGAGCGTGAGCATGGTTCCGGCAAGGGAGTTCATCCCGGCACCCGCGAGCATCGCCACGGTCATGCCCGCGAAGCCGACTTTCATCGCCTTGGTCAGCCCATGCCGCTCGGCATAGTGTCCGCCGATCCACGCCGCCGGCACGTAAATCAGCCCGTGCAGCGCGCCGACGAGCAGGTTCTCGCGGTTGCCGAAGCCGTGCTGCTGCTGGAGCAGGAAGAAGACGTAGTTGCCAAAATAGGCACAGCCCAGGGTGTTGAGCCCTTCGAGGAGCAGGCCAATGGCTTTGCGGCGGGAAAGCATGACGGGGCGCGAAACCGGAACGCGGGAAGGTCAGGCGGCGGCCGGGGGCCGGCCATGGCCCACTTCCTTCAAGGCAGTGTGGCAATACCACTTCACCGCGTTGGTCATCGGCGGATCGAGCCGTTCCAAATCCGCCACTGTGCACCAGCGGATGTCGTGGTGTTCCTCGGTGGCCAGCGTCACATCGCCGCGCTTGGGCCGGGCCCAGTAAATCATGCCGATGTGTTCGTGCGTGGCGGAGATGCGGTGGATGTCGAGGAAGCGCGGGGCAATCAAGGCGCGGGTGCCCGGCTCGGTCGTCGGCGGGCGCTCACCCACCAGTTCCACGTCCAGGCCGCTTTCCTCCTTGGCCTCGCGGAGCGCGGCGATTTCCGGGTCCTCGTCCAGCTCGATATGCCCGCCAAGCGGGAGCCACTTGTTCAACTTGCGATGGTGGATGAGGAGCACGCGGTCGTCGTGGACGACGAAAATCGCGACGGTGAAATCGATCTTGTCATGGATGTGCGCCATGGGGCGCGAACAGTGTCGGGGGCGTCCGGCGCTGTCAACGGGCCGCGCGGAGGGGCAGGCTCACCGCAGGAAGCGTCCGCCGTTGATGTCCAGCACCGCACCGTTCATGAAGCGGCTGGCGTCGCTGGCGAGAAACAAGACGGTGCCAGCCACTTCCTCGGCGGTGCCGTTGCGGCCCAGCGGCGTCTCGCGCCGATACTGGGCCATCTTCTCCGGCGTGCTGAACTCCTCATGATGCCGCGTCTCGATGACGCCGGGCATGATGGCGTTGGCGCGAACGCTCGGGGCAAGTTCGCGGGCCAAGGTGCGGGTCATCACTTGCAGCCCGCCCTTTGCAATCGCATAAGCGCCTGCGCCACCGCTGCCGCCGGTCTGCACGGAGAGGGAAAGGTTGTTGATGATGACGCCCCTGCCCGTGGCGCGGAGATGTGGAATTGCGGCGCGGGTCACGAGAAAGGCACTGGTGAGGTTCACGGCGATGGTCTGCTGCCAGAGTTCCAGCGAGCAATCCTCCAGCCGCGCGCGCTGCACGGGGGAGCCGGCGTTGTTAACGAGGATGTCGCAGCGCCCGGCGGCCTTGACGAATTGTTCCACCAGCGCGCTTGCCTGGTCGGCGTCGGCGAGGTCGGCCTGGAGCACGACGCCGTTGCCGCCCCGCTGCCGGATGCCAGCGAGTGCCTCCTCCGCGCCAGCCAAACTCCGATGGCAATGCAGGCCGACAAACGCGCCTGCGCCCGCCAACGCCTCCGTGATGGCGCGGCCAATGCCGACGCCGGCACCGGTCACGAGCGCGGCACGTCCGGCAAGGCTGGTGGAGGAGACAGGTTGGCTCATGGAGTGAAGCTGGGGAGGACTGCTCATCTCAAACCGCCGCCAGCTTCTCGAAGCTCTCTTCGATGAACGTGGTGTTCTGGATGCGCGCGAGCTTGGCGTAGAGGCCGTCGGTGGCGAGGAGTTCGTCGTGCGTGCCGCGCTCGACGATTTCGCCCTGGCGGAGCACGAGGATTTGGTCGGCCTTGCGAATCGTGCTGAGCCGGTGCGCAATGACGAAGCTGGTGCGTCCGGCCATGAGCCGCTCCAGCGCTTCTTGAATCAGCTTCTCAGTCTGCGTGTCCACGCTGGCGGTGGCTTCGTCTAGGATGAGGATGGGCGCGTTCTTCAACAGCGCGCGGGCGATGCTGACGCGCTGCTTCTCACCGACACTTAACTTCACGCCACGTTCGCCGACGCGGGCGTCGTAGCCATCGGTGAGGCGGGTGATGAAGTCGTGGCAGTTGGCGGCCTTCGCGGCGGCGTGGAGGTCGGCTTCGGAGGCGTCGAGTCGGCCGTAGAGAATGTTCTCGCGGATGGTGCCGTTGAAGAGGAACGGCTCCTGCGCGACGACGCTGATTTGTTCGCGCAGGGTTTCCAGCGGCAACTCGCGCGTGTCCATGCCGTCAATGAACACGCGGCCTGACGTGGCTTGGTAGAAGGCGGGGAGAAGGTTCACCAACGTGGATTTGCCTGCGCCGGTGGGGCCGACGAGCGCGGTCATCTGGCCGGGTTTGGCGTGAAGGGAAATGCCCTTCAGCACGACGCGCTCCGCGCTGTATTGGAAGCCGACGTTCTCGTAACGGACTTCGCCGCGCATCCGAGCAGTAGGAGACGACGTGAGAAGGCTCTGACTGGGGGATAGGGTCCGGGGAATGGCGTCTGGCGTCTGGGAAGAAGTGAGACTCCTCACGTCGTCTCCTACGCGGTGGTTCTCCTCCGTCGCGTCCATGATGTCGAAGACCCGCTCGCTGGCGGCGCGGGCGGATTGGAGCATTTGATTCAAGCCGTGGAGACGGCCAATCGGTTCATAGAAGAGGCCGAGGTAGAGGAGAAATTGCACCAGCTCGCCGACGGTCATCTTGTTCGCGAGCACTTGCGTGCCGCCGAACCAGAGCACGAGGCCGATGCCGAGCGAGGACGCGAAGGCCATCGCGGGCGAGTAGATGGACCACGCGCGCATGACAGTGAGCGTGCCTTGGCGGAGGTCCTCGGCGCGGGCACCGAAGCGCGCGTCCTCGTGGCGCTCGCGGCCGAAGGACTTGATTTGGCGGATGCCCTGGAGGTTGTCCATGAGCAGGGCGTTCATGGCGCTCGAAGCTTGGCGCTGGGCGCGATAGCGCTTGTGGGCGGTGAGCGTATACCAGAGCGCGCCGCCGATGAGGATGGGCAGCGGCAGGAGCGCGACGCCCGCGAGCAGCGGGTTCGTGCAGAAGAGAATCGTGAGCACGCCGACGATGCTGAGGATGGCGACGGTGCCTTGCTCCGTGCCGTCAATGAGCAGGCGCTCCATGCTGTTCACGTCCTCGATGACGCGGGTCATAAGGTCGCCGGACGCGCGTTGGTCGAACCAGCCGACGGGGAGGCGTTGCAGGCGCGCATAGACATCGCGGCGGATGTCGAGGATGACCTTCTGCTCCAGCTCGTTGTTGAGGCGGATGCGGATGCCGGTGAAAAGTTCGCGCAGGAAAAACGCGCCAATGAGCAAACCCATCACGAGCGTCAGGCTGTCGGCGTTCTTCTTCGTGATGACTTCGTCAATGACGTGCTGCGTGAGCTTCGGATAGGTGAACGCGGCCGCGAGCGACAGCAGCGCAAAGGCGATGGTGCCAAGCGCCATCAGCTTGTAGGGCTGCAGATAAACGCCGACGCGCCGCACGACCTCGCTGGTCGAGCGCGGTTGCGACTTGAAGCTGGGGTCGGTGTGGGCACCGAAACCGGGATGTCCGCTCATGTCAAATTAGGTGAGGATTGAAAACTGGAAGAGCAGGGGGACGAAGCTCAAAGTGATTCTGCCGACCTAGCCCATCCGGCCCCGCACGCCCACGAAGTAGGCGACCAGCAGGCCGGCCAGCACATACAGAATCCAGTGGACGGTGCGGCCCTTGCCCGTGAGCAGCTTGATGACCGGGTAGCTGATGAAGCCCAACGCCAGCCCGTCAGCAATCGAATAGGACAGCGGAATGCCGAGCAACGTCAGGAATGCCGGCACCGATTCGCTGGGGTCGTCCCACTCAATCTTGTTCACGTTGCGCAGCATCATCGCGCCGACTAGCACCAGGGCGGGAGCCGTCAATGGCGCATAGCCACCCACCATCGCGATGATCGGACTGAAGAACAGGGCCAGCAGGAACAGTCCGGCCGTGGTGAGACTGGTCAGACCGGTGCGCCCGCCCGCCTCCACGCCCGTTGCGCTTTCGATGTAACTCGTCACCGTGCTGGTGCCAAGACAGGCACCGGCCGTGGTGCCCAGCGCATCCGCGATGAAGGCCTCCTTTGCCCTGGGCAGCTTGTTGTCCTTGATGAAGCCGGCCTGCTCGCCCACCCCGACGAGCGTGCCGACCGTGTCGAACATCACCATGAACAGGAACACGATGACGAAGGGTAGCATCGCCAGTGACAGCGCACCGCGCACATCCATCTGGAAGAATGTCGGGGCCAGCGAGGGCGGGCTGGCGACGAGCTTGTCCGCGAGCGCGAAGCGTTTCACGAGGAGGGACTCGGCGACCTCCTTCGAGGTGGCAAGGCTTTCCGGCAGATGGGGCAACGCGAGCTTGAAGACGACGGCCAGCACCGTGGCGCTGGCGATGCCCCAAAGAATTGCCCCGCGCACCTTGCGTGCGTGCAACGCCGCCGCGACGAACAGGCCGGCGAAGAAGACGATCAGGTCGGGCGAGCCGAAGTGATGGTTGAGCGTCACACCGGTGGCCGGGCTCTTCACGATAAGCCCCGCGTTTTGCAGGCCGATGAACGCAATGAAGAGGCCGATGCCGACGGCGATTGCGTTCTTCATGCTGGGACTCAGGGCATCGAGCAGCGTCTCGCGCACGCGAAAGAACGAGAGCAGCAGAAACAGCACGCCTGAGACGAACACCACGCCGAGTGCGACCTGCCACGAATTCGTGAAGCCCGCCGCCGCTGCCGCTGGAATCGCGCCGAACACGAAGAAGAAGTTCTCTCCCATGCCCGGGGCCTGCGCGATGGGATAGCGCGCGTAGAGCGCCATGATGGCGCTGGCGAGCGCGGCGGCGAGGCAGGTGGCGGTTGTCACCGCGCCGAAGTCCATGCCCGTGGGCTTGCCAAACATCGCGCCCGACAGCACGGCTGGCTGCACGAAGATGATGTAGGCCATCGTCAGGAACGTGGTCAGCCCGGCAATGATTTCCGTGCGCACCGACGTGCCGTTCGCCTGGAGCTGGAAGTGCCGTTCGAGGAAGTCGTTCATGGCGTGAACGTGGCGAGTCTTGTGTCCGCACCGGTGCCGGGCAAGGCGAATGTCCCGCCAGCGTTGACGCGCACCACTCTGCGTCGGCAAAGTCAGCGCACTCTGAACATGCAAGCACCAGCAAACTCCGGCATCCGCTACGCGCACACCAACCTCATCGCCAACGACTGGAGGCGGCTGGCGGATTTCTACACGCAGGTGTTCGCGTGCGAGCCGGTCAGCGCCGAGCGCGACCACCACGGGCCGCACATTGACGCGCTGACGGGGATGCAGGGGCCGCGCATTTGCGGACGCCATCTGCGTCTGCCGGGTCACGGCGAGCGGGGCCCGACCATCGAGATTTTCACCTACGACCGGAACGAGCCGTTGCTGCCCACCTCACTGAACCGTCCAGGCTTCGCGCATCTGGCTTTTGAAGTGCCGGACGTGGAGGCGAAGCGGAAGGAAATCCTCGGCTGGGGTGGCAAGGACGTGGGGCAGCTCGTGACCATCGACATCAAGGGCGCGGGCCGGCTCACGCTCATCTACATGACCGATCCGGAAGGCAACATCATCGAGCTGCAAAAGTGGCATTGAGGTGGGGCGCGGCACTCCGGGCCGCAGCGGCAGCTTGCGCTTGATGTATTTCGGATTTCGGTGACTCACCTTGCGGGGGAGTTGCCTGCTGCGGGCCGGAGGCCCGCGCTCCGTCATTGCATCGGCAGCATCAGCTCGACGCGCTCTTTGCCCCGCAGGACGGTGGCCTTGAGCTTCTGACCGGGCTTGGTCTGCTGGAGAATCTGCCCCATCAATTCGCCTTCGGTCAGGCGTGCGGACTTGCCGTCCAGTTCCACCAGCACGTCGTCTTTGCGGAACCCGGCGTTCTTCGCGGCGGCGTGCTTGCCGTATTGTCCGAGGCCCTTCACGAACAGCCCGAGCTTGTCCTTCGCCAGCCCGCGCGTGAGGCGCTCCTCGTCGGTGAGGTCGGTCAGAATCATTCCACCGAAGGCCATCGCGCGCATCGGCCAGGTGCCGACGCGGCGGGAGATGTCGGACTTCGCGCGCCAGCCGGCGGGGAGTGTGAAGGTCAACGTTGTCTGGGATTGGCCGCGCTTCACCGTCGCCGGCACCGGGCCGGACTCCGGCGCGCGGTGCAGGGCCCAGGCGAAGTCCGCGATGGACAGCAGCAACTGGCCGCCGAGCGTATTGAACTCATCGCCGACCCGCACGCCGGCGTTCGCCGCGATGCTGCCGGGCGCGACGGACTTCACCTTCGCAACCTGGTCCGGTTCCAGGGTGATGCCGACGGTCTCGGGCATGGGCATCGGGTAGATGAGCTCACTCGGCAGCGGCTTGCCGGCGTCGCGATGGTAGGCGCGGTAGGCATCGCCCACCTGATGACAGTGGACGCAACTGCCGACGACCTTGCCCTCCCAGTCGAGGTCGCGCTTGTATTTGCCAGCGAGGGCCGGGATTTCGACGGGCGTGGCAAACGGCGTCGGCGCACCCTGCTTGCCGACCAGTGCCGCCTTGTTGATGGGATAGGCGGTGTGGACGGCCAGCGCGGCTTCCAGCGAGCGCTTGTAGCCGACGGTGGTCTTCTCCTGTGGATCCTTCTGGTGCGACCAGGAGCCGTAGCGGCCGTAGAGCGTGCCATCGCCATTGAAGAAGAGCGTGGAGAAGGAGAGGTCGTAGTCGAACTGGAACTTCGCGAGTTCGATGGCGTTGGCGTTGATGAGGCGCACGCACACAAACTGGTCGAGCAGCGGGGTCAGGTCCGTGGAAGTGAGGACGCTGGCGTCGAGGCCCATGCAGGACATGCAGGGCACGCAGCGCAGCACGACGAGCAGCGGCTTGCCGGTGCGCTTGGCTTCGGTGAAGCCTTTTTGCCAGTCGTTGTAGATCCAGCGGCTGTCATTTTGCATGTCCGCCTTGTCCTTGCGCACCGCGCCCTCGCGGTCCTTGACGGTCTCGGCGAGCGCCGGGGAGTGGAGGCTGGCGGCGCACAGCAGGGGGAGAAGGAATTTGGGTTTCATGAGATGCAGGTTTCAGACGTGGAGTTCAACTGGCGTGTTACAGCCCAATCGGGTGCCAGGCGGTCTTCATCTCGACGGTGTCCAAAATCCAATACGGGTCTTGGGCCGCGTCGGTGAACCAGTCTGCCTCGGCCA
>CAIPBN010000087.1 GCA_903863315.1 uncultured Verrucomicrobiota bacterium
GACGCGCCCTACCAGCTTTGGGTTGAAGATGAGCGACAGCGAGGAAGACGCGCGTCTTGGACTGCGGCGGGAAGCGCAGCGCCACGCCGCTTTTCCGTCCCGCAAAGCGGTTGGAACCCACGGCGCGATCTGCTCCGCAGGAGGCCAAGGCGGTGTCGTTGCTGCGCTCTGCCACCGCAGTCCAAGACGATGTCGCGCTGACCTGGGGCGAGGTAGATTCGCGTTTCATGCTCATGCGCGGGTGAAAGTTCACGGCTTGGCGTAGAGGTAGGCGGCGCGGGGCGGGCGGTAAGAATAGACCGTGTTGTTGCCGCCGTCGCTCCAGAAGCCCATCCACAGGAACTCGCTGCCGGTCCAAGTGTAGAAGACGTCGTGCAGACGGGCAGCCGAACCTGCGGCGATGAAGTTGGACCCATCGCCCAAGGTCACCCAAGTGTCCGTCGCGGGGTTGTAGCGCACGCCATCGCTCAGGCCGGTGGCGGTGTCGCCGCCGCCATAGATGATCATCTCATGACCCGTCCACGCCACCAGCGGGCGATAGCGGGCCTTGAACGTGGCGTGGCCCGGGCTGATGGACTTCCAAGTGTTGCTGGCCGGGTTGTAGCGCGCGCCGCCATGCACGTTACCGCCGTCGGAGCCGCCGTAGATGATCATCTCCGTGCCGGTCCAGACGGCACCTTGATACGACGCCTTGCCATTCGGGTTGAAGGGTATAGGCGTCCAGGTGTCCGTCGCCGGATTGTAGCGAGCACCGTCGTCGTAGTAACCGCTGCCTTGACCACCTTGAATAATCATCTCCGTGCCGGTCCAAACCGCACTGTGATCGAGACGTCCGGCGAGCGGGCTAGCGGCCATCGGACGCCAAGTGTCGGTGGCGGGATTGTAAATGGCTCCGTCATTCCAAGTGCCGCCACCTGTGATTGCACCACCCCAGACGATGAACTCCGTGCCGGTCCAAATGCCGGTGTAGCGCTGGCGGGCACCCGGAGCGTTGACGGCACTCATGGTGGTCCACTTGTCCGTCGCCGGATCGTATAGTTTGCCGTCGCCCAAGGGATTTGACGTGCTGTGTCCACCCCAAAGGATCATCTTGCTCCCCGTCCACGCGGTCTGAACCTCGCGGCGCGCACTCGGCGCATTCACGCTCGACATCACCGACCAAGTCCCCAGCGCCGGGTCGAAGATGCGGCCATCGTTATAGTTGGCTGTGCCACCATGATTGATACCGCCCCAGATGATCCACTTGCTGCCCGTCCACGCCGAGTTGCGGGCTTGCCCTTCGCCGCTATGGTGAATGACAAAGCGCACACCCGGCGCATTGGGCGCGCCATTGAAGGCCTTGATGGTCCAGCTCTCGCCGTCGAGCGTGGCCGGGCCGAGGTTCACAAAGCCCAACGACGTGAGCGTGGGGTTGTTCGCGTTGGTCGAGACCACGATGGCCCCGGAGCCGACGCCGCCGACCGTTGCCGCCAGCGTGCTAACCGCGTTGGCGCTGATGGCGGAGGAACCGACCGAGCCATCCGCCAGCTCCGCCGTGGTGAGCGGCGCGGCGAGCTTCGCGCCGGTGAGCGCGCCGTCCGCGATGTGCGCCGCCGTGATGGTGCCCGTGAGCCGCACCGCTGACACGGACACGCCCGTGAGCTGCGCGCCGCTGCCGACGAAGTTGGCGGCCTTGAGCGAGCCGCTGATTTCCAGTGGCACGGTCGGGTTGTTGGTGAGGTTCACGCCGAGGTTCGTGCCCGCCGCCTTGAGCAGCGAGGTGCCGCCCGCGCCCACGAGCATCGTGGATGCGCCGCTGAACTGCGCGAAGGGCGAGGCAAAGAACTGGATGCGCGGGCGAATTTCCGTGCCCGTGCCCACCGTCACGCCAAGGAAGCGGTCCGAGGCATCCGCGCCGGTGAAGACGCTGGCGAGGTGGTTGGTGAATGGCTCCGCGCCGACCTGCGCGCCGTTGCCCAGCAGCACGGTGTATTGCCCCTGCTCCACCACGACGGTCTGCGACTCAGCCCAGACGAGGTCGCCGCCGGCGCTGCCGGTGGCGCTGCGCCAGATGCGGAAGGTGAGGTTGGTCTTGAGGGGACTGGCGAGGCCGAGCGGCTGGCCGGCGGCATCCGAGAGAAAGCCTTGGAAAGCCATCTGGCCGGGAGGCGTGGGCGTGGCAGCGAAGACGGGGAGGTTGAGTGTGAGGAGAAGGGCAATGAGCGCATAGCCCTGTAGCGCAAGCCTCCGGCTTGCCGTGCCGCCGGCTTCCAGCCGGCTCGGCGAAGCGTAGCCATTCACCGTTGCTGGCATTCGCAGCCCGGGCCGGCGAGACGCCGGCGATACGGCAAGCCGGAGGCTTGCGCTACGGGGGGCGGGAAGTTCTTCGCAGATGCGTTTCATGTTCGTGCGGGTTGCGGGGAAGTTCATGGCGCGTCAGGGCTTGTAGGAGAGCACAGTGCGGTCGAGGGCATCTTCTCGTGCGCCGAAGGTGAGCATTTCGGTGCCGGTCCAGGCGTAAATCATGTTGATGTGCTGAATGGGCGCGACCGGCAATGTGCCGACGATGCCCGTGACGGGGTCGTAGGTGATGCCGCCCTTGCCGGAGCGGTTGACCAGTCCGCCGCCGGTGGTAATACCGCCTGCCCAGATGACCTTCGAGCCGGTCCAGACAGCGGTGGCTTCCTGCGACCAAGTGTATTGGCCGGTGTTGAAGGGCGTCCACGTGTCGGTAGCCGGGTTGTAGCGCCCGCCCGTGTTCAGGTCGGAATTGTTGTTGGTGTGGGTGAGATAGCCGCCCCAGACAATCAGCTCCGTGCCGGTCCAGACGCCGAGCGCCAGCGCGCGGCCCGTGGGCGCGTTGACGGAATTCATCAATGTCCAACTGTTGTTCGCCGGGTTGTAGCGCGCGCCATCCGAGCGCGGAATGCCCAAGGCAAGGTTGGCGTTGGTGCAGCCGCCCCAGATGAGCATCTCCGTGCCGGTCCATACGGCCACATGGTCGGCGCGGTTGGTGAACCCCGTGGGCGGCGCAGCCATTGCGGTCCAAGTGTCGGTCGTGGGATTGTAGCGCGCGCCGTTGTTGGTCACGGTCATGCCAGACGCGATCGCCCCGCCCCAGACGAGCATTTCCGTGCCAGTCCAGACGGCGGTGTGGCGACAGCGGGCGGATGGCGCGCCCGTGGCGGTGATGTTGCTCCAGGTGTTGTTGGCCGGGAAGTAACGCTTGCCATCGCCGATGAAGTTGTTGGTGTAGCCGCCCCAGTAGATGGCCTGGTCACCCGTCCACACGACCGAGAACTGCGTGCGCGGGCTGGGCGCATTCGTCGGCGACATCGGCTGCCAAGAATTGTCCGCCGGGTCAAAGGCCGCGCCGTCCTTCAGATTCACTCCGGGATTGTAGGGCAAAGCCATGCCGCCCCAGACCAGCCACTTGCTCCCCGTCCAGACAGACCGTTGGGGCGTGCCGTCGTAGTCGAACATTCGCGGCAGCGGCGCGTTGGGCGTGTCCTTGGTGGCGCGGATGGTCCAGTTGTCGGAGGGCGGCGTGGTCTTGGCGTAGAAGTAGGTTTCCGTCTCGGGCTTGAAGGAGAGCACGGTGCGATCGTTGACGTCCTGGAAGTTGGCGAAGGTAAGCAGTTCGGAGCCGGTCCAAGTGTGCGACATCACCGTCTGCGTGATTGGCGCCCGTGGGAGATAGTCCCACTTGTTGTTCGACGGGTCGAAGCTCCAGCCGGAATAAAAGCCGCCGCCATGGTCATTGACGTAAGCGCCCGAGTATCTGCCCTGCATGAAAAACACCTTGGAGCCGTTCCAAAAGGCAGCGCCTTCATAGATAAACTCGAGGTTTGGCGTGAAGAAGGGAATCCAAGTGTCGGTGGCCACGTCGTAGCGGCC
>CAIPBN010000088.1 GCA_903863315.1 uncultured Verrucomicrobiota bacterium
CGATCTGTTCCGCCTGGCGGACAAGCCGCTCTGGCTTCAGGACCGCATCCACACCTGGCATGGCATCTACGGCCCGCTCTTCGAGTGGCGGAAAGTTTTCCCCGACAGCCGTCCCGAGGCGGTGAAGGACTTCGCCGCGATGACACGCGCCTACTGGGGCACCATCCGTTCCGTGGACGACTCCGTGGGCCGCTTCTATGAATTGCTTAAACAGCGTGGCGAGCTGGACAACACCATCATCGTCCACATGGGCGACAACGGCCTGCTCAACGGCGAGCACGGAATGGTGGACAAGCGCACCATGCACGAGGCCAGCATCCGCATCCCGCTGGTGGTGCGCTACCCTGGCCTCGTTCCAGCCACGCAGCCCAAGGTCGTCGCGCAGCAAGTCCTCACCGTGGACATGGCCCCGAGCCTCCTTGAACTCTGCGGTGCCGCGCCGCTCAAGGATCTTCACGGCAAATCCTGGGTGAAGCTGGTGCAAAAGGGCGACTCCGCTTGGCGCAAGTCGTGGTTCTACCACTACAACTACGAGAAGCAGTTCCCCTACACGCCCAACGTCCGCGGCGTCCGCACCGACACTTGGAAATACGTCCACTACCCGCACGGCGACGGCAAACCCGACCGCCACATGGCCGAGCTTTACAACATGGAGTTCGACCCTGACGAGCGGCATAACCTCATCGCCAACCCGAAATACGCGCCGGTGGTGAAGGAACTTCAGGCCGAGCTGGCCAAGCTGATGAAGCAGACCGGGCTGACTCCTGCGACGGACAAGATGCCGATGGACGAAGGCATCAAGAAGGAACTGCCGGACCAGAAGATTCGGTAAGCGGTTGCTTCATCCGAACGACTGTCTGGCACTTGGTCAGAGCCGTGGCCTGTCAGCCCTTCGCGATCTTGGCCAGCACGTTGGTCGTGGAGCGGCCGGGCACCCCGGGGAGAATCACCACCTTGCCACCAGCGCCCTCGACCATCTGGCGCTCAGGCTGGTTGATGGTGTCGATGGTGTAGTCGCCGCCCTTCGCGTAGATGTCTGGCTTGACCTCGGCGAGCAGCCGCAGCGCGTCCATCTCCTCGAACAGGCAAACGCCATCCACCGCAGCAAGCGCGGCGAGCACCGTGGCCCGGTCCTGCTCGGGATTCACCGGCCGGCCCGCCCCTTTGAGCGCCCTGACAGACGCGTCGCTGTTCAAGCCGACCAGCAAGGCGTCTCCCAGGGCTCGCGCGGCCGCGAGGTAGGTGACATGCCCGGCGTGCAGGATGTCGAAGCAGCCGTTGGTCACCACCAGCCGTTTGCCTTGGGTTCGCATCGCTTCACGCCAAGTCGCGACCCGGTCGAAAGGGATGATTTTGTCCCGCAAGTCCATTGCGACGGATGCTGCGGGAGAGGTCGTGGCTTGGCAAGCGGGCGTGGTGGAGAAGAAACTTGCTGGCTGCGTTTCGCTGCCGATAAGCTGCGCGCGCATTCACAAGCAACCGCCGCTGTCATGCCGGACATCACCAAGACCTTCAAAGCCGTTCATCGTGCCATCAAGGCCGCTGCGACCGCAGTGAACCCTGGCGAATACCAAGCAGCGGGAACGCAAGTCCAATGTCCGCACTGCCGGCATCGCGAGTTCAACGAGTCGCCCAATCTTGGCG
>CAIPBN010000089.1 GCA_903863315.1 uncultured Verrucomicrobiota bacterium
CAGTAACGGCACCAGTAATACAGCATCAACACGCACTCTTTCTCGAACTCCAGCAGCCCCTCCTTCGTGCGCCACCACTCGTCCACCGTGTATTCCGGCATGGCCACAGCTAACACGCTGGCCCGCACGCCGGCGGGCTGGAGCAGCCGCCGCGCGAGCCAAGCCTTGCGCCGCGTGGCAAACGGCTCCGTGGGCAGCACCACCTGCGTCACCCGGTTGCTCTGCGCCCACCCGAGCAAGGCGGTCATCCCGCTGTGCATCGTGGCCAGTTCCTCCCCGACGAGCACTACGGCCGAGTCCGGCACGCCCGTTTCACGAAGCACCTGCAACCGCCCCTGAAGCATTGGAGGGGTGATGCCGGCGCGATCCGTGGGCCGCGTCTCGCTGCGCAGGAGAACCATGCGCTGAACCTTCCCTTCCCGAAACCAGTCCACCGACCGGTCGCGCAACGGCAGCCGCGCCCCGTCACTCAATGCAACCACTTCGGCCGAAGTGAACTCGTCGGTCACAACCCACATCCAGCCCATGGCCCGCAGCACCGGCTGCCAGCAGCACAGGCCAAACACCAGCAGACCGAGTCCACCCACCAGCAACCAGCGCACCCGCCGCCGCCAGCAACTTGGGGAGGAGCCACTACTTGAGGGCGTAGAGGACACTCTTGATCAACTCCGACTGAAATGCCGTGACCCCACGTTCGTCCCGCCACCATTCCTGCCAGCGGTAGCCCGGTGGGTCCACCACCGTGACGAGCAGCCGCGTCTCCGAGCCATTGAACAGCTTGCGTCCGTGCCGGCTGAGGCGACGGGTGTGATAGGGGTCCGTGGGCACCAAGATCGTCCGCGCGTGGTGCTGTTCAGCCCAGGCGCGCACGGCCAGGATCTCGTCGTGCGTGCTGTTGACCCCACGTCCGATGATCTGCTGCGCGCTCCGGGGCACACCCTCATGTTCCAGCACCCGGCCGATCAACTCGGTTTCTGGGCTGACGGTCCGGCCCAGGCTCACGTCCTCCACCGAGAGGGCTATGTCAGGGTAAAGCACCCGCGTCGTCTGGCCGTCCTTAAACAGCCGTGCAGCAGCGAAGGTGCGATATTGGGAGCCGCCGCCAAGAACGACGATGGCGTCCGCACGCTCAACGGGATCGTTCACGACCCAGGCGTGAACCATGGCTGCCAGCCAGCGCTCGCGAGTTTGCCAAGCTGCGACCGCGAGCACGCAACCCAGCAGGCTGGCCGCGAGGAAAACCCTTAGCCAACGCCGGCGAAGGAGGGACTGGGCGGGAGCGTCGGAGGCCATGGAAATGCCCTCAACTGCGCGGCTGGTCGAGATACCACCGCACCGTTTCGTGGATGCCAGACTCAAAGGTGTGCGCGGGCCGCCAGCCGAGTTCACGCTGGATTTTCGCGGCGTCAATCGCGTAGCGGCGGTCGTGGCCGGGGCGATCTTTCACGAACGTGATGAGCTGGCGGGAATTGCCGCCAAGCTGCGGGGCGAGTTCATCCACAAGGTCGCAGATGAGTTCCACAATGCGGAGGTTGGCCCACTCGTTGTGCCCGCCGATGCAGTAGGTCTCGCCGGAGCGCCCACGGGTGAGCGCCTGCCAGAGCGCCTGCGCGTGGTCGGTCACGTAGAGCCAGTCGCGCACGTTCAGGCCATCGCCATAGACCGGGATGGGCTGCCGGGCCGCCACTTTGCCGATGACCACGGGGATGAGCTTCTCCGGATATTGGCGCGGGCCGTAGTTGTTCGAGCAGTTGGTGATCACCGTGTCCAAGCCGTAAGTGTGGTGATACGCGCGGACAAGGTGGTCGCTGGCGGCCTTGCTGGCGGAATAGGGTGAGTTTGGCGCGTAGGGTGAGGTCTCGGTGAAGTGGCCGGTAGGACCGAGGCTGCCGAAGACTTCATCGGTGCTGACGTGAAGAAAGCGGGTCTGGGATCTGGAGTCTGGGGTCTGGAGCCACGCAGCGCGGCAGGCTTCGAGCAGGTTGAAGGTGCCGACGATGTTCGTCTGGATGAAGTCGCCGGGGCCTTCGATAGAGCGGTCCACATGCGACTCCGCGGCCAAGTGCATGACGTGCGTGATGGCGTGCTCGCGGACGACACGAAGGACGGCGGGCTTGTCGCGCAGGTCCACGCGCTCGAAGCGGTATTTCGGGTTGTGCGCAACACCCGCAGCATTTTCCAGACGCCCGGCGTAGGTGAGGCAGTCGAGGTTGACCACCCGGACGAGTTCGGGCTGTTCGATGACATGCTCAAGGACATGCGACCCAATGAATCCGCAGCCGCCGGTGACGAGGAGATTCATTCACGCCTAGCCTCAATTGTTCCGGGTGATCATCCAGTCACCCAGCACCAGCACGTCCATCTTGGTGCGCAGGAAGCAGTCCAACGCCTCTTGCGGACGGCAGACGACAGGTTCGTTCTCGTTGAACGAGGTGTTCAGCACTATTGGCACGCCGGTCAGCGCGCGATAGCTCTCGATGAGCCGGTGGTAGCGCGGGTTGGTCTCCTTATGCACCGTCTGGAGTCTCCCCGAACCGTCCACGTGTGTGGTGGCGGGAATCTGGGCGCGCTTTTCCGGGCGCACTTGGAAAACTTCCATCATGAAGGGCACATCGTCTTCCTGCTCGAACCATTCGGCCACATGCTCGCGCAATATCGAGGGGGCGAAGGGACGGAAGCTCTCGCGGCGTTTGATCTTGAGGTTGAGAATGTCCTTCATGTCCGCCCGGCGCGGGTCGCCGAGGATGGAGCGGTTGCCCAACGCACGCGGCCCCCATTCCATCCGGCCTTGAAACCAGCCGATGACTTTCCCTTCGGTGATGGCTTGCGCGGTGCGCTGGCAGAGTGCGCCTTCGTCAGCGATGCGTTCGACCATGCAGTGCTCGGCTTGGATGGCGGCGGCTTTGCTGTCGAGCAGCGTCTTCATCTCGGCATCGGTAGCACCGGGTCCCCAATAGCCGTGGTCCATGTGCGGACGCGACTTCACGTCGCCGAGGCGGTTGGCGACCACGAACGCGGAACCGATGGCCCCACCCGCGTCGCCAGCAGCCGCAGGCAGATACATCCGCTTGAACGGGGAGTTGCGATAGACCTTGCCGTTGGCGACCGAGTTCATCGCACAACCACCGGAGAAGGCGAGGTTGGAGCACCGATATTTTGCGTGCAGTGACTGGAGCAAGGCGAAGCAGGCCTCCTCATACATAGCCTGGGCGGAGCGGGCTAGGTCCTTGTGCCGTTGGTCGAGTGTCTCGCCTTTCTGGCGCGCGGGTCCGAGCAGCTTTTCCAACGCCGGGCTGAAGACGGTGCCAATCTCCGGCGAGCAATTGTCCCAAGTGTAGTGGACGTTCTCGCGGTGGTGCCGGAAAAACTCCAAGCCCAGTTTGAACGTGCCATCGGGCTGGATGCGCACCACCTGCCGCATCTGCTCCATGAACTTCGGCTCGCCATAGGGAGCCAGGCCCATGACCTTGTATTCGTCACCGTAGTGGGGAAAGCCAATGTGCTGCGTGATGGCCGTGTAAAACAGCCCGAGGGAATGCGGGAAAAAGATTCGTCCGTCGATCTGAATGCCGTCCCCTCGGCCCATGCCCCACGCAGAGCTGGCGAAATCTCCAAAGCCATCCACGGAGAGGCACACCGCCTCATCGAAATTCCCGACATGGAAGGCCGATGCCAAATGCGCGAGGTGGTGCTCCACGTGATGCACTTGTGCCCGCAGCGCCTCGCCCGGCAATGCCGCGCGCAGAGCATCCTCGAAGGATGCCGCGCGACGAATGTTGCGGATGCGGTTGAGGATGAGCTTCGGGCTCGGCATCCGCCGCAACGCATAGGCAACCCGGCGGAAATTATTGACGCTTGGGTCACGGTTGATGGCCACGTGTTCCACATCGGCCAGCTTCAGGCCACCTTCCTGCAACACGTAGCGGATCGCCTCGGAGGGCATGCCGGACCAGTGCTTGATCCGCCGGAACCGCTCCTCCTCGGCACAGGCGACCAGCTCGCCATCCCGCACGAGGCAGGCGGAAGAGTCCCCGTGAAACGCGTTTAATCCAAGAATGAAGGACATGGGAACTACCCGGCGAATTCGGGCAAGCTGCCGCCCTTGGTCGCGAGCCGGAGAACTCCGGCCAGACCATGCTGGCAAACCGTCTTCAGTTGTCTGTTTCGCGACATCAAGGTCGGAAACCATCCGCTGCCCGGCTGCCCGCGCGAAACCGGCGCTATTTGCCCAGGAATCGAATGAGCAACGGCAACATCCCGGCGGCGCGTTGATGCCAAGTGCCCAAGCGATCCACCCGCGCGGCCAAGACTTTGCGCTGCGTGGCGGGTGCCTCGGCGACCAAGCGCCGCAGGCGGCCCAACCGCTCCTCGCCACTTTCCAAATGGGGCTCGATCTGCTCCTTGAGGAAGCCACTGGCCAACGCTCGCAAGCCAGTCTCAGCCTCGTAGCGATCCGAACGGCTGCCGTCCAGCTCCGCCAGCCGGATGGCGCCGGTCGAACGCAGAAATTTCAGCCCCTGGCTCGCCGAGCCCTTGCTGATGTCAAGCCGGACAGCCACCGCGTCCAAACTCAACGGCTCAACGGATATGTAGAGCAAACCATAGATCTGCCCGACTGACTTGGGCAGCCCCACCACTTGCGCGAGTCCCACAAACAAATCGACCGCTTCCGCTTCCAACGGGGCCAGTCCACCGACCGACGACGGCATTCCCATAGGGGTGCCGGTGGTGGTTTTGGTGGAGTAGGCGATCTGAGCCATGAACAAGCGATTCCAACATGTCATGCCCGGGGCTGTGTGTTCAAGAATTTTTGAACTTTTGAGAATCGGCGAATGGCTCCGTTACCTGTTCAACCGCCGCTCCGCACCAACCCCACCGCGTCACTGAATCGGCGCGCGCACCGCTTGTCCCGGGGTGACGCCAGGCTGTAGCGCACCGCCTCGCACGACAAAGATCCCGCCCACCAGCACATGCTGGATGCCAATGGATGACTGGTTCGGCTGCTCGTAGGTCGCCCGATCCAGCACCTTCGCCGCATCGAACACCACCAAGTCCGCATCGGCCGCCAAGCGCACCCGGCCCTTGTGCTTCATTCCAGGCACCCGCTCTTCGAGCCGGCGCGCGGGCAGCAGCGCCAACTTCTCCACCGCCTGCATCAACGTGAGCGCACCCGTCTCCCGCACGTAGCGGCCCAGCACGCGCGCACTGGTGCCGGCATGCCGCGGATGGCCGGGCAGACCGTCGCTGGCAATCATCGTCAGCGGATGTGTCAATGCAGCCCGCACGACTGATTCAGGATTCGAGTGGACAATGACCATGCCACCCGCCTGCCGGAACTTCGCAAAGCTCTCGGCCGTGAGCCGCTCGCCCGTCGCGGCCCATTGCAAATCGCCGTAATCAATGC
>CAIPBN010000090.1 GCA_903863315.1 uncultured Verrucomicrobiota bacterium
AGCCTAGAAAAAGCCTTCCTCCGCATCATCGGCTGGGCCAACGCACCCCAGCCCAACGCACCCGCCGTGTGAAGACCACCCTCGCCCTCGCTCATCTGGTCATTCTGGAGATGGTCCGCCGGAAGGATGTCTATGTCCTCTTCGTGCTCACCACGCTGCTCACGCTCGTCGCGGCGGCGGCGAACATCTTCGATGACACGCGCGTGGTGCGCTACCTGAAGGAAGTCTCCCTCACGCTCATCTGGATTTCCGGCTTCGTGCTCGCTGTCACCAGCGCCGCCAGGCAAATCCCCGCCGAGCGCGAATCGCGCACCCTGTTCACGCTGCTCGCCAAGCCGGTGAGCCGCTGGCAGTTCATCGCCGGGAAATTTCTGGGCTGCTGGCTCGCGTGCGGTCTCGCGCTGGTGGTCTTCTACGCCTTCTTCGGCGCGGTGGCCGCCTCGCGCGAGCGCGGCCTCGACGTGCTCGGCTGGTTTCAGGCCATCTCGATGCACTGGTTCATGCTCACCGTGCCGGTCGCGCTGGCGCTGGCTGGCTCGCTGCTCTGGGCCGCGCCGTCCTCCAACAGCACCCTCACCCTGCTCGCGTGTTTCGGCATCTGGCTGCTTGGCCGCCATCTGCACAAGGTCGCCGTCGGGCTGCCTGAACCAGGTGCCACCCTGTTGACGCTGGTCTATTTCACGATTCCGCATCTGGAGCTCTTCGACATCCGCGACCTCATCATCCACCGCTGGCCGCCGGTGCCGTGGCTCTTCTGGCTGGGCGCGATGCTCTACGCCGCCGCCTACGCGGGCATGATTCTCACCGGTGCCTGGCTGCTGTTCCGCCGCCGTCCCCTGAACTGACATGCCGCAAACCGCCATCGTCATCCTATTCCTCACCAGCCTCGCACTGGTGACGAGCCTCGAACCGTGGTTTCAATCCTGGCAAGGCAATCGCTCCCAAACCACCGACCCGCTCGCCGTCCTGCTCGGCGATGCTCGCCGTGCCTTCGCCAACCACTTCTTCATCAAGGCCGACGCCTACTTCCACAGCGGCTACTACCCCAGCATCTTCGACAATCGTGCGGCCTTCCAGACGCCACACATGGCCGCCGACGCCGGGGCCGTCGAGGAGAAGAACACCGGTGACGAGGACGACTTCCTTGGTCCGCCGAAGGACTGGCTGGAAGCGTTTGGCCGGAAGTTCAGGCCCGCCGCCCACACGCACCTCGACCAGGGCGGCGCGCACACCCATGCGGACGGACGAAGCCATCACCACCACCCCGCCAAGGAAATCGAACTCGGCGAGAGCCAGGACGTGCGTGAAATCCTCCCGTGGCTCCGCGCCTCCGCCGCGCTCGACCCGCAGAAAATTGAGACCTACACCACCACCGCCTACTGGCTCCGCCAGCGCATGGGCAAAGTCGCCGAAGCCGAGTCGTTCCTCCGCGACGGACTGAACGCCAATCCCGACAGCCACGAAATCCTCTTCGAGCTGGGCCGCATCGCCGACGAAAACCGCAAGGAACCCGCCCGCGCCCGCAACCTCTGGGAACTGGCGTTGGTCAAGTGGCAGAAGTTCGAGGGGCAGAAGCCGAAACCGGACACCTTCAGCCTCCTGCAAATTGCCTCCCATCTTGCCCTCCTTGCCGAGCGCGAGTCCCGCTGGGAGGAATGCCTTCACTACCTGGGCATCTGGAAGCTCGCCTCACCGCAGCCCGGCGAAATCGAAAAGCGCATCGCCGAGGTGCGCCAGAAACTCACCACCGCAACGAACCCCAAAACCGGAACTCAAAAGCCAAAACCATGAACGCAAAACTCCTCACTCCATTCCTTGCCCTCACGCTTTCGCTGACCGCCTGCAAAGACAAG
>CAIPBN010000091.1 GCA_903863315.1 uncultured Verrucomicrobiota bacterium
CAGTCGGCCACACTTGCCGCGAGCGCCGAGTTTGAAGAGCAATTCGACCTGTCGGCATTCCCGTTTGCCCGGCACCGGGCCGTCCAGGTTGCAGAGGTGCCAGCTCAGCCGCCGACAGACGGCGAGCCGCTGGCGCGACCCGCGAACACGGCTGTGCCGGCTTCGAAAGTCGAAGCCAAGGCCGGCGAACCCGCTGCAAAAGGAGCCGCCGCCCGGACCCGTGCGCTCTTCGATTTCATCAACGAGAGCACGCAGGAGCAGATGCAGCTTGCGCTGCCCGCTGTCTCTGGCGCACGGACTGAAAACACGCCTGCCGAGACCGACCCCTCAGGCGGCGGGGCGACCCGCGCATCGGAGCACACGCTCCAGCCTGTCGCGTTTGCCGAGCAGCTCGAACGGGCCATTCGCGCCTTCGTTGTGCGCCGCGGCGAAGGCAAAACCGTCATCGCTGGCTACCCGTGGTTTCTGGACTGGGGCCGCGACACGTTGATTTGCGCGCGCGGCTTGATCGCCGCAGGCTGGCAGGAGGAGGTTCGCCAAATCCTCGTCACCTTCGGGCGGTTCGCGGAGCAGGGCACGCTCCCCAACACCATCCACGGCGACAATGTTTCCAACCGGGACACCAGTGATGCGCCGCTTTGGTTTGGCGTGGTCTGCGAGGATTACCACAGCCAGTTGCCGGCCGGCACCAGTCAGGCGGCGTTCTATGACACCCCGGTGGACGCCGCCGGCCGCACGCTCACGGAAGTCCTGCGCAGCATCGCGGTCGGCTATGTGCAAGGCACGCCCAATGGCATCCGCATGGACTCCGCCAGCGGTCTGGTGTGGAGCCCCAGCCACTTCACCTGGATGGACACGAACTACCCTGCCGGCACGCCGCGCGAGGGCTACCCGGTGGAAATCCAAGCGCTATGGATTCGCCTCCTGCGCCAACTGGACCGGCTGCGCGTCGCCCCGGCGGGCGAACCTTGGAGCGAACTTGCGGCCCGCGCGGAGCAGTCGTTGAACGAGTTGTTCTGGCTCGAAAACCAAGGCTGGTTTGCGGATTGCCTGCTCGCCCGGCTTGGTGTCCCGGCCCGCGACGCCACGCCCGACACCGCGCTGCGCAGCAACATGCTCTTTCCCATCAGCCTCGGTCTGGTGGCCGATGCGCGGGCCCGGCGGTGCGTGGCTGCTGCACAGCGACACCTCGTCATCCCGGGCGCGCTGCGCTCGCTCGCCCCGCTGCCGGTCCAGCCGCCGCTGCCCATCCATGCGGCTGACGGCCGGCTGCTCAATGATCCGGTGAACCCTTACTGGGGCCGCTATGAAGGCGATGAGGACACCCGCCGCAAGCCCGCCTACCACAACGGCACCGCGTGGACGTGGACGTTCCCTGTGTTCTGCGAGGCGTTGGCGCGGGCGCACGGCTTCGCGCCGGTGGCGGTCGCCGCTGCCCGGGCTTATCTGGGCAGCGCGAGCGATCTCTTGCGGTCCGGCTGCATCGGTCAACTGCCCGAGATCGTGGATGGCGATGCCCCCCATGCCCAGCGCGGTTGTGATGCCCAGGCTTGGAGCGCTACCGAAGCGTTGCGTGTCTGGCGACTGCTCGGCCAAGGCGCGAACGGCCCTGCTGCCCTGTAGCGCTGGCGATCCGAAGCCCCGCTGGTTCAAGTCGCAGCGCGCAGCTCCATCCACATCGTCGCGCGGAACTCCTCGCCCGGTTTCAACACGATGACTTCGCCCGGCGTGCCGCGCGTGAAGGAGTTCGGCAGCGCCGTCCACGGTTCGAGACAGTAGAAGGGTGCCTCCGTCGTGCGCGCCCACAGTGCGCAGTAGCGGTGCTGCGGAGCGCCCTCCCAGTTGAGAACAATTTCCAGCTCGCTGCGCGGATCCACCAGCACCAGCTCGCGGTGCGAGAACGCGCCCAGGAACATCGTGGCCGCCACATCGTGCGCCACCGGCAGCGACTGCGCCGGTTGCGCCGTTGCCGTGAACTGTTCGTAGCGCGCATCCGTGGCGAGATGGTCGCAGGCCGGCAGCTTCACGAAGCACTGGCTCCGTTCCCCGCGCGGCGTGAGCGGCACCTGGAAATACGGGTGAATGCCCGTGCTGAAGGGCATTGGCTCCCCGCCCCGGTTCACCACGGTTTGTTCGAAGTGCAGCCGCCCACCGGCCAGCCGGTAGGTGACCCGGTGACAAAACGCGAACGGATACGCCCCGCGCGTGGCCTCGCTGTCCGTCAGCTCCAGCGTGAGCTCCGCCTCGCCACGGCTGGACACCCGCCACTCGGACCGGCGCGCAAACCCATGCTGGCCCAGCGCGAACTCGCGTCCGCCCCACGCATAATGATGCTCCCGGCCCGGCAGGTGATTGAAGCTCACCATGGGGAACAGCAGCGGATTCCCGGCCCACATCTCCTGCGGATACCGGTCCACCACGGCCTGGTTGAAATGCAGCGCGTCCACGAGCCCGTGCCGCGTCGGCCGCGCGTAACGCAGCAGCCAGCCGCCGAGTTCGGGCACAATGACGGCCAGGCTGCCATCAGTGTCGTTGAGTTGGATGAACTTGTCTTCGTGCATGGTGCGCAGGGTTTATCAGGAAAAGTCCGGTCGCCACAGGAAGAACTGGCCGCCTGTGCACCAGCCGTTCGCGCCGCTTGATTGGCCCTCTCCCGGCTGCTAGCGTCCCCGCTCTTTGAGCTGCTCATGGACTACAAGAACACGCTGAATCTGCCGCGCACGGACTTCGCCATGAAGGCCGACCTCGTCGCGCGCGAACCGCAACGCCTTGCCCGCTGGGAGACCGACCAGATTTACGCGCAGATTCGCGCCGCCCGCGCGGGCAAGCCCAAGTTCGTCCTCCACGACGGCCCGCCCTTCGCCAACGGCGATGTCCACGTCGGCACCGCGCTGAACAAGGTGCTCAAGGACATCATCGTCAAATACAAGTCCCTGCGCGGCTTCGATGCCCCCTACATCCCCGGCTGGGACTGCCACGGCCTGCCCATCGAGTTCAAGGTCACGCAGGACATGCGCAAGGCCGGCGACACCGCGAGCGACGCCGCCACCATCCGCACCGCCTGCGACGCCTACGCGCGCAAATACATCGACCTCCAGCGCACCCAGTTCAAACGCCTCGGCGTCTTCGGCGACTGGCAGAATCCCTACCTCACGCTCAACAAGGAATACGAGGCCGACGAGCTGCGCCTTTTCGCCGACCTCGTCGCGCAAGGCTTCGTCTATCGCGGCAAGAAGCCGGTGTATTGGAGCATCCCCTGCCGGACCGCGCTCGCCGAGGCCGAGGTGGAATACGCCGACCACGTCAGCCAGTCGGTCTATGTGAAGTTCAAGCTCGCCGGCGAGCCGAACACCTTCCTCCTCATCTGGACCACCACGCCCTGGACGCTCCCCGCGAACCTCGCCGTCGCCTTCAACCCGTCGCTCTTCTACTCGCGCATCCACGCCGACGGGAATGTCTATCTCGTCTGCAACTCACTGCTCGAAACCGTCGCGCAAAAGTGCGGCTGGGCGGGCGGCTACCAAATCGAGCGCACCGTCTCCGCCGACGAGCTCGCCACGCTCACCTACGAGCATCCGTTCTGCGCGCGCACTGGCCGGCTCTTCCCCGCCGACTTCGTCACCGCCGACACGGGCACCGGCTTTGTCCACATCGCGCCCGGCCACGGCGCGGACGACTACAACCTCGGCCGCAACGAGGGCCTGCCAATCTACTCACCCGTGGACGACGCCGGTTGTCTCGCCCACACCACCGACCTGCCCGCCGACCAGCAGATGCCGGCCGAGATGCTCGGCAAGTCCATCCTCGAAAAACACGGCAAGAGCGACGCCAACGACGCCGTCCTCCACGAGCTGCGCGTGCGCAACGCCCTCGCACACCAGGAGAACTACCACCACAGCTACCCGCACTGCTGGCGCAGCAAGACCCCCATCATCTTCCGCGCGATGGACCAG
>CAIPBN010000092.1 GCA_903863315.1 uncultured Verrucomicrobiota bacterium
AAGCGGGCGGCGAACTTCGGCATCATCGGCGCGGCGTTTGGTTTGGGGTTCATCGCCGGGCCGGCGATGGGCGGACTGCTGGGCGAGGTGAGTCTGCGGCTGCCGTTTTTGGTCGCGGCAGGATTGACGCTGGTGAACTGGTTGTATGGCCTGCTCGTGCTGCCCGAATCGCTGGCGGTGGAGAACCGCCGGGCGTTTGCCTGGGGACGGGCGAATCCGGTCGGGGCGTTGCTGGCGTTGCAGCGTCATCCGGAGGTCTTTGGCCTGACGGGCACTTATTTTCTGATGAACCTGGCGCATCAAGTTTTCCCCAGCACATGGGTGCTCTACACGAGTTACCGCTATGGCTGGACGCCGCGCCAGACGGGTGAATCGCTGGCGTTGGTGGGGCTGATGGCGGCCGTGGTGCAGGGAGGCCTGACCCGCGTGGTGGTGCCGCGGCTGGGTGAGCGGCGGGCGGCGTTGCTCGGGCTCACGTTGAGCGCGTCTGCCTTGCTGGCGTATGGCAGCGTGACGGCGGGGTGGATGATTTTTGTGGTCATCGTGTTCGGGTCGTTGTCCGGGATTGCCGGGCCGTCGGTGCAGGGGCTGATCTCGCGCGGCATCGCACCGGATGAGCAAGGGGCGGTGCAAGGGGCGTTGACCAGTCTGGCGAGCGTGGCCGGCGTGCTCGGGCCGGCCCTGGCCACATCGCTCTTTGGCTTCTTCATCAGCGCCGGAGCGCCGGTGCGGCTGCCGGGGGCGGCGTTCTACTTCAGCAGCGGGTTGACGGTGGTGGCGATGCTGCTGGCGCTGCGGTCCTTTCGACGCGGGCCGGCCGGAAGCGTCACGCCAGCGCCGGGGTTGCATGCTGATTCCGCTGGTGGATAATCACCACATGAAATCAGTCGCTGTCATTGGGGCTTCCGCCGACCGCAGCAAGTTTGGCAACAAGGCGGTGCGTGCCTACGTGCAGCAAGGCTTCACTGTCTGGCCGGTCAATCCGAAGGAAGCCACCATCGAGGGGCTGCCGGCGTTTGCCAGCATTGCAGATGTCCCAGGGCGACCGAACTTGGTGAGCGTGTATCTGCCGCCGCCGGTGACGCTCAAGGTGCTGCCGGCCATCGTGGCCAAGGGATGTGACGAGCTTTGGCTCAACCCGGGCACTGAGTCCGACGCAGTGCTCGCGGAAGCTGAGCGGCTGGGCCTGAACGTGATTCAGGCGTGCAGCATTGTGAGCGTTGGGCTGTCGCCGGAAGGCCTGTGAACCGAACGTAAACGGAATGCGTAAGAACAGACAACGCGCCGCCGTGAAGGCCGACGGCATTCTTCGCCGTCTTACGCATTACGCATTACACATCACCCTCTCCCTCCTCGCCACACTCGCCGTTGCTCAGGATTTCGACCTCGTGCTGAACCACGGTCGGGTGATTGATCCGGAATCCAAGCTGGATGCGGTGCGGCACATCGGCATCCGCGGCGGAGTCATCCGTGCGCTGTCCGAGCAGCCGTTGACCGGACGCACGACAGTGGATGTTTCCAGGTTGGTGGTTGTGCCGGGGTTCATTGACCTGCACCAGCATGGGCAAAAGCTGGAGGATTATGCCTTGAAGGCGCAGGACGGGGTCACCGCGGTGTTTGAATTGGAAGTCGGCACGGCTGACGTGGACGCGTGGTATGCGGCCCGCGCGGGCAAGGCGCTCATTCATCATGGAGTCAGCGTGGGCCACATCCCATGTCGCATGGCAGTGATGGGCGAGCGGCCCACGTTTCTGCCTGGGGCAAATTCAGTGACCGCCACCAACACGGCCACGGATGCACAAATTGCGGAGCTGCGTGGCCACATCGAGCGTGGCTTGGCCCGCGGTGCGGTGGCGGTGGGGTTTGGCATCCAATACACGCCGGGCGCGGCGCAGTGGGAGATTCTTGAGATGTTTCGCGCGGCGGCGAAATTCCATGCGCCCTGCCATCTGCACATCCGGGCCAAGGGCGAAGCCGGGCCGCAGAATGTCTTCTCCGCCGTGGAGGAACTGATCGCCGCCACGGCCGTAACGGGCGCGCCCGCGCATGTCTGCCATGTGCAGAGCACCGCAAACCAATCCACCGCGCGGGTGCTGGAACTCCTCAGCGCGGCGCGGGCGCGCGGGCTGGACTTGAGCGTGGAGTGCTATCCTTACACGGCGGGCATGACGGACATTCGGTCCGCGATCTTTGATCCCGGCTGGCAACGGCGGGCGGGCATTGATTACGGCGATTTGCAATGGGCCGCGACCGGCGAGCGGCTCACGGCCGAGAGCTTTGCGAAGTTTCGGCAGGCGGGTGGCATGGTCATTGTCCACTCCAATCCCGAGTCCGTGGTGCGGCACGCGCTGACCCATCCTCTGACGATGATTGCCAGCGACGGTCTGCCCGGCCATCCGCGGCATGCCGGCACCAGTGCGCGCGTGCTGGGCCGGTATGTTCGCGAGATGGGTGCGCTCACGTTGATGCAGGCGGTGGAGAAGCTGGCGCTCCTGCCCGCGCGCCGGTTGGAGGAGCGTGTGCCCGGGATGAAGAACAAAGGCCGTGTGCGCGTGGCGGCCGATGCGGACTTGGTGGTGTTCGATGCGGCGAAGGTGCTGGATCAGGCGACCTACGAGCAGCCGAACCAGCCTTCCATCGGCATCCAGCATGTGCTGGTGGGCGGGGTCTTCGTCGTGCGAGGAGGGGCGCTACAGCCGGACGTGACGCCAGGACAGGCGGTGCGCGCGCCGATTCAGTGACGCGGTGGGGTTGGTGCGGAGCGGCGGTTGAACAGGTAACGGAGCCATTCGCCGATTCTCAAAAGTTCAAAAATTCTTGAACACACAGCCCCGGGCATGACATGTTGGAATC
>CAIPBN010000093.1 GCA_903863315.1 uncultured Verrucomicrobiota bacterium
CTACGACCGCTCCCACCCGCACGGCAGGTGAGGCATGCGACTTGAGGGTGGCAAGGCCCTTGGCATCAGCGCAGCCGACCAGACCCATCACGGCGGAATGGCGCAGCACGGCGTCCTTGCCGGCGTTGTCAGCCAGCACCGTCAGGAGGGCGGGCACGGCATCGGGCACGCGAATCTTGCCGACGGCGATCGCCGCGAGATGACGCACGCGCGGGCTGGCATCAGCCAGCAGTGCCGTGATGGCCGGGCCGGCTCCGCCATCGCGGGCGTCGCCGAGCACTTTGGCAGCCTGTGCGCGGACCTCGGCATCCGCGTCGGTCAGAAGCGGCCGCAGCGCCGCGAGGCTTTGGGCTTTGAACTTGGTCCCTTGGATCTTTCCACCCGCGAGCTGCCCCAGGCCCCAGATGGCGTGCAGGCGCGCGTGGAGCGACGGGTTCTTTGCGGCGGTCTCGGTGAGGACCCGCAAGCCTTCGGCACCTTTCTCCACGAGCGTGAACTGTGACTCCTGCCGCACGCGCATGTCGCGGTGCGAGAGCAGACCTTTCAGCTCGTCCACCGAGCGTTTCGTGAAGTCGCCGGCGAAGAGGGCCTTTACCGCGTCCGCATCTTTCACCGTGGCGGGGTCCGAAATGCGGTAGATGCGGCCCTTGCCCGGCATGGCCCAGCCTTCGAGCCAGTCGGAGAAATAAACGTGGCCGTCGTAACCGAAGTCCACATCCGTCGCGAGGGCGTTCCAGATGAACTGCTCCTTGTCCACCAGCTCGAAGCTCGCGCCCTTGGGCTTCATCTTGAAGGACCAGATGCCGCTGGCGGAGCTGCCGCCCTTGAAATCGGCGAGCAGGAAGCTGCCGTCGTATTTGGCCGCCAGTCCGGTGCCGGGATAATAGGCGAGGCCGGACGGGCCGTTGGCGATGTTGGCGATGGGCGGCAGCGTGTGCGCCGCCCGATCCTCAGGGAAGCACATGCGCTCGCCGAGCCACGGGCCGCGCCGTGAGGTCCACGCCGCGCTCTCGATGAACTGCCAGCCGATGCGCCACCCGGTGTCCCCGCCCTCGACCGCGTAAACCCAGCGCGCCGGGTCGCCGCCGTCGGAGTTGTTGTCGCCGGTGAAGAGATTGCCGAACTCGTCGAAGGCCAGCTCCTGCGGGTTGCGCAGGCCGAAGTGGAAAATTTCCAGGTCGCTCCCGTCCTGATTGCAGCGGTAAATCGCGCCCATTTCCGCGTTGGCCACGGTCTTGCCTTCGAGCGATTTCACGCTCGCGCCCCGGTCGCCGATGCTGAAATAGAGCTTTCCGTCCGGTCCGATGCGGAGGCCGTGCAGGTCGTGGCCGAGGAAGCCCACGCGCACGCCGAAGCCGGTCAGGAGCGGCTTGCGCAAATCCTTCGCGCCGTCGGTCTTGCCGTCGCCGTCGTTGTCGCGGAGCAGCCAGAGATTGGGAATGTTGGCGAGCCAGACATTGCCACGATAGGCCAGCACCCCGGAGGCGATGCCGTCCACCGTCGAGTTGAAGACGCCGTCGGCGAAGGCGGTGTAATGCGTGGCCAGCCCGCTACCGGTGCGGTCCTCGATCAGCGTGACGCGCTCGGAGACGTTCGTCTTGCCGTCGTATTTGTGCCGGATGAACAACTGCCGCATGTCGTCGGTGGTCTTGGCGGCGAGCTCCTCGTCGAGCCAGTTCATGTGGCCTCGGATGTCGGTGACGCCCTGGTGCAGCCGGTGCGTCTCGGAGACGTAGATGCGCCCGCGCTCGTCGATGCAGAAGGCCACAGGGTTCGCGAGCATCGGCTCGGCGGCCCAGAGGTTCACCCTCAGGCCGGGGGCGAGCTTGAACTTCTTCGCCGCCGCTTCCGCTTCGCGCATGGCTTCAACCGGGTTGATGGCCTCCCGGGCGGCGCCGGTGGAGAGCTTCTTCGGAATTTCCGCACCAAATCCAGTGGCGGCGGCCAGCCAGAGCACCATCAGCGACCGGATGAAAGTCACGTTTTTCATAGGGGCGGAAAGCTAGACTGGTGCCGCCGTCAAAAGCAAGTGGACCGCAGCCTGCAGCCGCGTGTGCGAGACAGGAAACAGGCGCTGGATGGCAAGCCCTGCCATGGTCGGGATGGGGGCTTCGCCGAACACGCGGCTTTGCGTCCTTGCGTCCTTGCGCTAAAAGCCTCCCATGCAAATTCAAGTCGGCATCATCACCATTTCAGACCGTGCCTCGAAGGGGCTTTACGACGACCTCGGCGGGCCGGCCCTCAGGAAGGCGGCGGAAGGCCACGGCTGGAAGGTTTTGGCCGACGCGCTCGTGCCCGATGAGAAGCGGGACATTCAGCGCGCCATCCGCGAGCACATTGCCCGCGGTTGCTCGCTGGTGCTGACGACGGGCGGCACCGGCGTGGCGCTGCGCGACGTGACGCCCGAGGCGGTTCGGGAAATCGCTCTCCGTGAGTTGCCCGGCTTCGGCGAGGTGATGCGGATGGAGTCCATGAAGATCACCAAGAACGCCATCCTCTCCCGCAACTTGGCGGCGGTCGTGGACCAAACGCTGGTCATCTGCCTGCCGGGCAAGCCCAGTGGAGCGGTGGAGTGTTTGGGCTTCGTGGTGGGCGCGATTCCGCACTGTGTGGAGGTGTTGCAGGAAGTGCCGACGAGCTGTTGAGCTGGCGGACTGGCCGGTGCCGGCGGGCATTTGGCAAGGACCGGTTTTTCCCGGCTTGTTCCAGCGGGAGGGTTTGCTACCGTCCGCGCCCCTGTGGATATCACGACTGAAATCCAGCGCCGGCGCACGTTCGCCATCATCTCGCATCCCGATGCGGGCAAGACCACGCTGACGGAGAAGCTTTTGCTTTACGGCGGCGCGGTGCAGCTCGCCGGCTCGGTGACGGCGCGGAAGAACCAGCGCGCCACGACCTCGGACTGGATGGAGCTGGAAAAGAAGCGCGGCATCTCGATCAGCTCGACGGTGCTGCAATTCGATTACGACGGCCACCGCATCAACCTGCTCGACACGCCCGGTCACAAGGACTTCTCCGAGGACACGTATCGCGTGCTCACCGCCGTGGACTCGGTGGTCATGGTGATTGACTCCGCCAAGGGCATCGAGCCGCAGACTCGCAAGCTCTTCGAGGTGTGCCGGCAGCGCGGCGTGCCCATCTTCACCTTCATGAACAAGTGCGACCGGCCCATGAAGGAGCCGCTCGAACTGCTGGACGAGCTCGAGCGCGTGCTGGGCATCGGCGCTTTCCCCGTGAACTGGCCGATTGGCCGGGGCTTTGATTTCAAGGGCGTTTACGACCGGCGGGCGAAGCAGTTCCACTTGTTCGAGCGGACCGTGGGTGGGAAGTTCCGCGCCCCGGTGGAGGTCGGCGGCGTGGACGATCCAGCCATCCGCGCGCGAATGGATGACGACACGTATCTGAAGACGGTGGAGGAGCTGGAGATGCTGGAGCTGGCCGGGGAGGAGTTTGACGAGGCGGCGGTGCTGGCGGGGCAGACCACGCCGGTTTTCTTCGGCAGCGGCGTGAACAACTTCGGCGTGCAACTGCTGCTGGATGGCTTTCTCCGGCATGCGCCGCCGCCCAAGGCCCGGGTCATGGCCGGCACGGTCATCGCGCCGGAGCACCCGGCCTTCTCCGGCTTCATCTTCAAGATTCAGGCGAACATGGACCCGCGCCATCGCGACCGGATTGCGTTTTTGCGGGTCTGCTCCGGCAAGTTTGAGCGCGACATGACCGTGAGCCACTCGCGCACGGGGAAGAAGGTGCGGCTCTCTAGCTCGCACAAGCTGCTGGGCAACGAGCGCGAAACCGTGGACGAAGCCTACCCGGGCGACGTGATCGGTCTGGTGGGCCACGATGGTTTCGGCATCGGCGACACGCTGACCACGGACGCAAGCATCGTGTATCGGGAGATTCCGCGTTTCACCCCGGAGGCGTTTGCCTTCCTGCACAATCCCAACACGGCCAAGTTCAAACAGTTCCGCCAGGGACTGGACCAGTTGCTGCAGGAGGGCGTCATCCAGGCGCTGAATCTGCGCCATTCGGGGGCCAAAGTGCCGTTGCTCGCTGCCGTCGGTCCGCTCCAGTTTGAAGTCGTGCAGTTCCGGCTGGAGAGCGAATACGGGGCCACCTCGCGGCTGGAACCGGGGCCGTGGTCGGTGATTCGCTGGCTGCCTCCCGGCCTGACCGAGGACCAGTTGGACGCCATCGCGCTGCCCACCGGTGCGAAGCTGGCTTACGACTTGGGCAACAACGCGGTCATCCTCTTTCCCAACGAGTGGTCGGCGAATTATTTCGCCCAGTCGAACGCGGGCACGCCGCTTTCCAGCCTGCCGCTGGGAGCCTCGGGGCTCTGAAGTTAGGAGTCGCAGTGCCCCCAAGGCTGCCCGGCTCCGCGTTTCATACAGGCTTTCCCTCGCTTGCCATGCGGGGCAGGGGTGCTCTAGCATCACCCTCGAATGCACGGAACCGCTCTTGGCCAAGCCATCCGCATGCCCACTTGGATCGTGGTGGGCACGATGATTTTCCTTCACCTCCTCGCCGCGCCTCCCGCGATGGCAGCGGACCTGGCTGCGACGCTGCTATTGCCCGAGGGTGGGCAGGCCAGGCCGTTTGAGGTCGCCTTGGACGAAGTGAGTGTTCGTGCGCCGGGTAGCGCTTCGCGGCTGGCAGGGGTGCCGGCCCTGGCCTCGGCCGAGGCAGTTCGGCTGCATGCGGAACTGCTCGGCAAGAACACCGGGCAGGAAGTGGAGTTGGTGCTTTATGAAGCCGGCCAGCCCCGGCATCAGTTCACGCGCCGCATTCTCACCCGTCAGGTGCTGGCCCATCTGGCCCCCGGCATGGATCCGGCACTCTTGGCTGCCGCCCATGGCGTGGTTTCCAAGGGTGGCCTGTCCTTCTCGCCGGGTTTCTACATCTTTGAGGTTCCGACCGTGGGCGGAGCGGTGGCGGTAGCGGCGGCCATGCAAGGCCAGCCAGGCGTCCATTCAGCCGAGCCGTTGCTTGCCCGGCAGTTCGCCAAGTTTGCGGTGCCCAATGATCCACTTTTCACCAACCAGTGGCACCTGCTGAACACCGGGCAGAACGGCTCGTTGGCCGGCGTGGACATCAACGTCACGAATGTCTGGGATCGCTTTCGTGGTGCCGGCGTGACCATCGGCATCGTGGACGATGGCTTGCTGGGTTCGCATCCCGACCTGACCAACAATTACAACTTTGCCCTCGGCTTGGATGTGAACGATGGGGACTTCGATCCCAGTCCGGTCCTCACTGCGGACTTCCACGGCACGGCTGTGGCCGGTGTGGCGGCTGCGCGGGGCGACAACTTGATCGGCTTGGCTGGCGTGGCGTATGAAGCCACCCTGGCAGGCATCCGCTTTCTTGGCGGGCCGGCGACTTCTGCGGAAGTCGCGCAATGTCTGACCCACTCCAACCAGGTCATCAGCGTTTACAACAACAGTTGGGGTTTCTCAACTGCCGGCCAAGGCTTGGGCATAGTCCCCTTGGTGATTTCGAATGCGATAGTCAATGGCATCCAAACCGGTCGTGGCGGGCGCGGCAGCATCTTCGTCTTTGCCGCTGGCAACTCCGGTGCTCAGGGCGATGACGCCAACTACAGTCAACTGGTCAACTCGATCTACACCATAGGTGTCGGCGCGCTCAATGACCGGTATGCACGGGCCAGCTACGGCAATCCGGGAACTGCGCTGCTGATCAGCGCTCCGGCCGGCAACGATGCCACCCGGCCGCAGGGCACCTCCACGACGGATCTGGTGGGCACGGATGGCTACAATGACGGAACCAGCACCAACCCGTTGGAATACACCGATGGTGACTACACCTCGACTTTCAACGGCACCTCCTCCGCCTCGCCAGTCGTCAGCGGCGTGGTGGCGTTGATGTTGCAGGCGAATCCCGCCCTGGGCTGGCGCGACGTGCAGGAGATCCTGATCCGCTCGGCCACGGTCAACCAGCCCAACAACCCCGCCTGGGTGACGAACCGCGCCGGGCTGCATTTCAACCGTGAATTTGGTGCGGGTCTGGTCAATGCCGGCGGAGCGGTGGCGCTGGCCACCAACTGGTCCAACCTGGGTGCGCAGCTCCGTTTCGTCGCCCAGCAAACGAACCTGAGCATCGCCATTCCCGACAACACGACCAACGGGGTGCAGCTCACCATCCCCGTCGCCAATGCGAATCTCCGCCTCGAACATGTGCGCTTGCAGGTGGACATCCAGCACTTCCGTCGCGGGGATTTGGAGATCAGCCTGACTTCGCCTTCCGGCATCACCAGCCAGCTTGCCCTGCCGCACAACGATCCCAACCCAAACTATGCCGGCTACACTTTCATGACTGTCCACAACTGGGGTGAGGTGGGCGAAGGCGACTGGGTGGTGCGAATCAACGACCGCGTGCCCAGTAACCTTGGCATTTTGAACAGCGTGCAGCTTGAACTGCTCGGCACCTTCACCAACGTCAACGTGGTGGCGACCAACCCGCCGGTCATCGCCAGCCAGCCGCGCAGCCGCACAGTTACGCAAGGTTCGACCCTGAACTTTGGCGTGAGTCTGGCCACCAGCAGCACTCCGCCAGTCAGCTACCAGTGGCGCTTCAATGGGGTGGACATTCTGGGGGCAATCGATCCGCTGCTGATTCTGACCAATGTCAGCACCACCGCGAGCGGGCTTTATTCCGTTCGCGTCAGCAACCCGTTTGGCACGAATTTCAGCGCCGACGCGGGCCTCTTTGTGAACGCCCCGCCGGTCATCATCACCCATCCCCAGAGCCAGTCTGGCATCCTGGGTTCCAATGCGACGTTTGAAGTCCTTGCGAGTGGCAGCGGGCCCTTCACCTACCAGTGGCGCCGCAACGGAGCGCCCATTTCAGGGGCCACGACTGCCAGTTACTCGATCACCAACCTCACCTTCACGAATGCCGCCAGCTACGATGTCCTGGTGGCCAACGCGCTGGCCTCGGTCTTCAGCTCCAATGCCGTCCTGACCGTGCTGCCGCCCTTCGTCATCTCCCCCAGCCCGCAGAGCCAGGCAGTCGTCGTGGGCGGCAACGCCACGCTGACCGTGGGCGCGGTCGGCCTTGGTTCATTCACGGGGCCGTTCACCTATCAGTGGACTTTCAATGGGGTGAACGTTCCCGGGGCGACTGCCACCAATCTTGCCCTGACGAGCCTTCAACTAACGAATTCGGGCAATTACGCCTGTGTGGTTTCCACGCCGGTTGGCAACCTCACCAGCACCGACGCACGGTTGACTGTTTACAACCCATTTAACCTGGGCGGTGCCACCTTCCAGCTTGGCGGGCTGGTGCAAATCGTGGCTTCAGGTGACAGCGGTCGTTCTTACCGGCTGGAGGCGTCCACCAACCTGATCAACTGGGAGCCAGTGGTGACCAACACGATCTTGGGCGGGAGCGCCACCTTCACCGACAGCGGAGCAGGCACCAACACCCGCCGCTTTTATCGAATCGTCCTGTTGCCATAGGGTCGGCCTTGAAACCATGAGCCTCCCCAACCATGCCGTCGGCCAGGTGATTTTCATCCGGACCGACTGCTTCGACTACGAGGAAATTCCCGTGGCTTTTCAGACCTTGGAGGAGCTGGTGCGGATTTGCTCCGAGCCTAGGGCCGGGATGAGTCTGGAGCGGGTGGTGGTGTTCCAGATCCAGAACGGCCAACCGGTTGCTGTCACATTGGGTTTCATCTCCGCCAGCAAAGGGCTGCGGCAGGAAGCATGGCCGCCGGA
>CAIPBN010000094.1 GCA_903863315.1 uncultured Verrucomicrobiota bacterium
GCTCGACGGCCTCTCGCTCGCGTGGAGCATCGTCGAGCACCTCCACAACCAGGTCGGTGCGAAGACCCTCTTCGCTACGCACTACCACGAGCTGACCGAACTCGCCGCGCGGATGCCGCGCCTGGGCAACTACAACGTCGCCGTCCGCGAGTGGCACGACCAGATCATCTTCCTCCGGAAGATCGTCGAAGGCGGCACCGACAAAAGCTACGGCATCCAAGTCGCCCGCCTCGCCGGTGTGCCCAAGGAAGTTTTGGAACGCGCCAAAGTCATACTCCGCAACCTCGAAGACAGCGAACTCACCCCCGAAGGCACCGTTCGCCAGACCAACCGCCGACAGCAGGACCGCGAGAGGCTCAAGCAGGTGGAAGCGAACCCGCAGATGGATTTGTTCGGGTGAGTTCGACTCGCGCCGTCGTTACAACCGCTGACGCCAGTAGCCGGGCTGCCGCTTGCAGTGCATGACGGCGATAATCCAGATGCGGTCCGGTTGCTCCAAATAGACCACGGCATAGGGAAACACGGTCGAAAGATGCCGCCGCACGGGCGGGTCGAACATCCAGAAGCGCATCGGCTGCAAGCGCACTTCGCGAATCAACCGCTCCATCTCGTGGTAGAATCGCCCACCCAGCTCGGCTTGGACGCCGGAGTAGTAGCGCGCGGCCTCGGTGTATTCGTCCTCCGCAGCGGGATGGAAGACGTGCGGCTTCACCGTCCGACAATTTGCCGAACACGTGCAGACACGACTTCGCCGGGGATACCTTCGACCCGACCACTTTCAATTTCCGCGACCCGTCGCCGCGTTTCCGTGCGCCACGCGGCTTCAACTTCTGCATCGGGCTGAAGCTCCGTTGTGAGCCTGTCCACCAGCTCCGCGACTTGGCCAGGCGGCCATTGGCGTGTCTCCGCTACCACTTGGTCGAGCGTCATCGGCATGGGCAGAGAGTAATGAAATTACATTGGGAACTCAATAGTCAGAACACCGTCAGGGCGCGGAAATTTATTGGGTTCAACATGGGCGGATTTTCCGCACTGCAAACTTGCCGCCCGCAGGCTTCCACTCCACTCTCCGCGCGCATGCAATTCATCCGCGACATTCACGCGGCCAAACGGGCCCAGGGCAAACCGGTCATCTCGTTCGAGTTCTTCCCCCCGAAGACCGAAGAGGGCGAGAAGAACCTGTTTGAGAAGCACATTCCAGAGCTGATGAAGCTCCGGCCTGATTTCTGTTCCGTCACCTACGGGGCGGGTGGCAGCACGCGCGAGAAGACCATCGGCATCGTGGACCGCATCCAGCGCGAACACGGACTGACCACGATGATGCACCTGACCTGCGTCAATGCGACGAAGGAGGAGCTGGCGGCGGTGCTCGCGGAGGCGCGGAGGCGCGGCATCAAGAACATCCTCGCGCTACGGGGCGATCCGCCGGGCGGCGGGGAGTTCAAAGCCACGCCGGGCGGCTTTGAGTATTCGTATCAGCTCGTTTCCTTTCTGCGCGAACTGGGCGGTTTTGGCATCGGCACGGCGGGTTTTCCCGAGGGTCACATCGCGTGCAAGGAGGGTCGTCAGGTGGACTGGGACCGGCTCAAGGCCAAGATTGATTGCGGGGCGGATTTCGTGGTCACGCAGTTGTTCTTCGACAACGCGGACTTCTACGCCTTCCGCGACTATCTGGTGAAGAAGGGGGTGAAGGTGCCCCTGGTGCCCGGCATCCTGCCCGCGTCGAGCGGGACTCAGGTGAAGCGTTTCACCGCGCTGTGCGGGGCGCAACTGCCGGCCCCTTTCCTAGCCGGACTGGACAAGTGCGGGACGGATGACGCAGCGGCAACGGAGTTCGGGATCGAATATGCGTCCGCTCAATGCGCGGACCTATTGAAGAACGGCGTGGAGGGTATCCACCTTTACACGCTGAACAAGGCCCACTCCACCACGCGCATCGTGCAGAATTTGAAGCTGGCTTGAAGGCTGGCGGCCGCGCCTCACAGGGCGGCCACCGCAGTCCAGGCGCTGGGGCCGAACCGGGAGTGAAAGCGCTCGCGCAGCCGCTCAGCAAAATCCCGGGCCGGCAGAATGGCAAACGTAGTCGAGCCGCTGCCGGACATGAGGACGGCGGGCGCACCGTTGGCCCGCAGGAATTCCTGATAGAGCGCCAGCAGCGGAAATTTCGGCAGGGCGGGAGCTTCCAAGGAATTGTAAAAGGCGTTGCCCGCAGCGGCGAGATCCGTGCCTTGCAGCAGCGTGATGAGCTGCCGGGCCCGACCGGGCTGGCCGTTCAGTGCGGCAGGATATTTGGCGAGCGACTGGTAGGCCCAGGCCGTCGAGATGCCGAAGCCTGGATGAATCAGCAGCAGGTGCGCCCCCCGCAATACCGGGAACGGCGCAAGGGACTGGACCTGCTCGCCCCGGCCCACGGCTAGGACGGGCTGGGACTGGAGGAAGAACGGGACATCGGAGCCCAATGCCGCCGACAGTTCCTGCAATCGGGCCGTTCCCAGCGGCAGATCAAACAACTCGTTCAGCGCCAGCAGCGTGTGAGCGGCGTTCCCGCTGCCCCCGCCGAGGCCGGCCGCGAGCGGGATGTTCTTTTCAAGATGAATGCTGACGCCGTCAGCGATCTGGGTGGCTTGAAAAAAAGCACTGGCCGCCTTGTGCACCAGATTGGTGCCATCCACTGGCAGGCTCGGCAGGTTGCAGGTCAAGGTCAGGCCCGCCGCCGCCTTCGTGACCGTAATCCGATCGGACAACTGCACCGGCTGCATGACGGTCTCGAGCTCGTGAAAGCCGTCGGCCCGCTTGCCCAGAATGTTGAGCAGGAGATTGACCTTGCAGGGCGACTGGCGGACGACAGTGCTCACAGCGTAAACGCGCCAACCGGTAGGAAATTTGCCCGGCTCAATAATCGAAGGTGCGGAAACGGCTGCCGGGGATGATCGGAATCACCTCGCCGCCGCTGAAGCCCACCCGCGCGTCCGTGGAGAAGATCATGTCGCTGAACAAGCGCGGCCGGTAGGAATCCGGATAAGGTGGCGTGATCGAAAACGGCTCGGCCTTCACCTTCGTGCTCGGATCCATGAACCACTTCTCAGGAAAATGATAGGGGTCGTAGGGCGGGAACGGCGCGGAAACGATCTCGCTCAGGCCGATGGCCGTCCGGGCCATGGTCCGGTTGAAACCACGAATGAGGCCGGAAGTGAAGGCGGTCTCAGGCCCGTCCCAGATGCCGGCCTGCTCGATGGAACGCATCATCTCACCCCCACGGAAGATCTCCATGGAGTTGTTCATGCCACGCCCGAGCTTCCGTTCCATACCGCCGCAACCGGTGAGGGTCATGGCGGCCACCGACAAGGCCAGCAGAGTCAAGATTCGCATAGGTGATTGACTGGATCGGAGCGTAGTGATGCCGGACCGGGTGTAAAGGTCGAATTCCAACGAGCTCAAAGCGCCAGCGGCACCACGAACTCGCCCTGCTTGTTGATGTAGCCGTAACCGCTCTTGATAATCCGCACGCGGGCACGCCCGCCGTTGAACTTCTGCGCCTCGTCAAACTGCGGTGGCACCGTGAGCTTCCCCGCTCGGTCAATGTAGCCGAACTTTCCTGCTAGGCTCACCGCGGCCATGCCTTCCGAGAAATCATGCGCCCCGTCGAACTGCGCCGGTATCACGATCTGGCCCTGGAGGTTGATGTAGCCCCATTTCGTGGCGGGATATTTCCCCAACCCCACCACGGCCAGCCCTTCGGAAAACTCGCCGGCGTAATCGAACTGGGGGGCGATGACATAGGCCCCCGCCGCATCGCGATACCCATACTTGCCCTTGCGGGGGAACGGCACGGGTGCCGCCGCGGCCGGCGGTGGCTCGGCCGCCCCGGCAAACAACAACGCGCCGAGCAAGGTCAAGGCAATCAACGCTTTCATGCCGGGTGGGTAACAAGCCATTTGACCAACGGCAATTCCAATTCGCCGCGCCCGCTGTCAGGGCTGCCTCCTGGCCCCGATGCTATCCTCCTGACGACTGGATGATTATTTGACCACCCCGATCCCCTCTCCTAGACTCCGCCCCCTATTTATGAAGGTTCTGATTTGCGACCCGATTTCACCCAAGGGCATTGAGCTGTTCAAACAGCGGCCCGAGTTCCAGGTCACCGTGCTGGACAAGCGCCTGTCCGAGGCGGAACTCCTCCCCCTCGTGGCCGAGGTCGAGGCGATGGTCGTGCGCTCGGAGACGAAGGTGACGAAGAAAGTGCTGGAAGCCGCCACCAAGCTGCGCGTCGTCGGCCGGGCCGGCGTGGGCGTGGACAACGTGGATGTGGAAGCCGCCACGCAGCGCGGCGTGGTGGTGATGAACACCCCCGCCGGCAACACGCTCACCACGGCGGAACTGACCTTCGCGATGATTCTGAACCTCGCCCGCAAGGTGCCGCAGGCGCATGGCTCGATGGTCGCCGGCAAATGGGACCGAAAGCTGTTCATGGGCGTGGAACTGCACGGCAAGACGCTCGGCGTCCTCGGTGCCGGCCGCATCGGCACGGAAGTGGGCAAGCGTGCGCTCGCCTTCGGCATGCGCGTGCTGGCCTACGATCCCTTCCTCACCGAGGGCCGCGCCAAGGCCCTCGGCTTCGAGCTGGCCTCGGATGTGGACGCGATCTACCAGAACGCCGACTTCATCACCGTCCACCTGCCGGTCACGGAGCAGACGCGGGGGATGCTCAACACCGCCGCCTTCGCCAAGATGAAGCCCGGCGTGCGCCTCGTGAACTGCGCGCGTGGCGAAATCATCGCGGAAAACGACCTGCTCGCCGCCCTCGACTCGAAGAAAGTTGCCGCCGCCGCGCTGGACGTGTTCTGCGTCGAGCCGATGGCGGCGGACCATCCGTTCCGCAAACACCCCTCGCTGATCCTCACGCCGCATCTGGGTGCCAGCTCCGAGGAGGCGCAGGAGAAGTGCGGCATCGAGGTGGCCGAGGTCATCACCTCCTACCTGCTCACCGGCGAAGTGCGCAACGCGGTCAACCTGCCTTTCCTCGACGCCCGCACCTTCGAGCAGGTGAAGCCCTACATGGCGCTGGGCGAGGCGCTGGGCAAGCTGCTCGCGCAAGTCGTGCCCCAGCAGGTGGACCGCGCGCACATCACCTATGGCGGCAAGGCGCAGGAGCTGCCCAACATCGACCCCATCACCCGCGCCGTGCTCATGGGCTTCCTCGCCCGCGCGGCGGTCAAGGACTTGAACCCGATCAACGTGCGCGGCATCGCGGGCACCCTGGGCATTTCCGTCGAGGAGAAGCGTTCCAACGAACCCGTCACGTTCAACGAGTGGCTGCATGTCCAGCTCTTCAAGGGCGACGAGAAGATCGGTTCGGCGGGCGGCACTTTCTTCGGCTCGCCGAACAACCCGCGCATCGTGCGGCTTTTCAGCAACCCGCTGGAAATCCCCATCCACGGCACCTTCCTCATGTTCAACAACCAGGACCGGCCCGGCATCGTCGGCCATGTCGGCTCGCTGTTGAGCAAGCACAACGTCAACATCGCCAACCTCAGCCTCAGCCGCGATCATGCGGGTGGCCACGCCCTCTCCGTCTTCCACGTGGACAGCGAACCGCCGGCGGAACTGCTCGAAGAACTCCGCCGCGATTCCGTCTTCAGCAATGTCCGCGTGGTCAAGCTGTGAACCAGTCTGCCGCCCTCCGCTCCATGAAAAACTACGCCCCGCTCCTGCTGGTCGCCGCCGCGCTCGCGACCCAGGTGTTCGCCGCCGATCCGAAGAACCCCAAGTCCGGCGTCGTCACCGCCCCGCCACCGCCCAAACCGACCGTCAAGGTGGACGACCTCTTTCCGCCCACCGTGCTGGCCAAGGGCAAGGGCTTCGAGATCAACAGCCGCCAGCTCGACGAGGCGTTCCTCAACTTCCGCACCGCCGCCGCGTCCCGCGGCCAGCCGCCACCGCCAGAGGACAAGCGGCCAGAAGTAGAGAAAAAACTGCTCGACCGTCTCGTCGTCGTGCAAGTCTTGTCCCGAATCGCCACCGCAGCCGACCAGACCAAGGGCCGGGCCGCCGCGGAGAAGCTGCTCGCCGAAATCCGCCAGCAGGCCGGAACCGAGGACTCCTTCCGCCGCCAAGTTCAAGCCATGGGCATGACCGCCGAGGGCTTCACCGCCCAGTTCATCGAACGCGCCATCGTCGAAGAGGTCGTCAACCGCGAAGTCCGCGACAAGATCATCATCCCGCCCGCGCGTGTCCGGAAGTTCTACGACGACAACCCCAAGCGGTTCGAGCAGCCGGAAACCGTCCGCACCGCCCACATCCTGCTGACCACCCGGGACCTGACCACCAATCAGGAGCTGCCCGAGGACAAGAATAAGGCCCAGCGAGGCCTGGCTGAAGCCCTCCTCAAGCGCGCCCGGGCCGGCGAGGATTTCGGCAAGCTCGCCAAGGAATTCTCCCAAGACCCCGGCTCCAAGGAGCGAGGTGGCGAATACGTCTTCGCACGCGGCCAGATGGCCTTGGAGTTTGAGACCGCTGCCTTCAGCCTGCGGCCTGGCCAGATCAGCGACGTGGTCTCCACCAAGTTTGGCTACCACATCATCAAAACCCTCGAACTCAATCCCGCCAAGAAGCTGGACTTCGAGAAAGTCAAGGATCGCATCCGCGACGCCCTGCAACAGGAGGAAGCCGACAAGCAAATGCCGGCCTACCTGGACAAGGTGAAGAAGGACGCGGGCGTGGAGATTTTGGACGCGAAATACAAGTAGGCAGGCGGATTGGGTTTGGGAGCACAAACCTGGCTCCGCTCCTGCTCCACTTTCGATGAAGCCGCTCCCCATCGCCCTCACCATCGCTGGCTCCGACAGCGGCGGCGGCGCGGGCGTCCAGGCGGACCTCAAGACCTTCGCCGCGCTCGGGGTCCACGGCACCAGCGCCATCACCTGCCTGACCGCGCAGAACCCCAAGGGCGTCTCCGCCATCCAAGCCGCGAAGCCGGCCATGGTCCGCGCGCAGATCGAAGCTGTCTTCGCCGAACTGCGTCCCGCCGCCGTGAAGACGGGCATGCTGTTCGACACTGCCATCATCCGCGAAATCGCCGGCTTCTTCGGCCAGCTCCGCGGCCCGGTGCCGCCGCTTATCGTTGACCCCGTGATGGTCGCCACCAGCGGCGCGCGCCTGCTGAAACCCGCCGCCTTGCGCGCGATGCAGGACGCGTTGCTCCCGCTCGCCGCACTCGTCACGCCCAATCTCGACGAAGCGGAAATCCTCGTGGGCACGCGGCTGAGCTCACCGGAAGATTTGCGGGCTGCTGCCCGGACCATTCACCAGCGCTTCCACTGCGCGGTGCTGGTAAAGGGCGGCCACCTGCGCGGCCTGCGGGAGGCGGTGGACATTTTCTTCGACGGCCAGACCGAGCTGCTGCTCTCCGCGCCGTTCGTGCGCGGCGTCTCAACACACGGCACCGGCTGCACCTATTCCGCGGCCATCGCCGCCCACTGCGCCCTCGGCCACGACCTGCCCCGCGCCGTGCAGTTCGCCAAGGACTTCATCACCCGCGCCATCGCCGGCAGCCTGCGCGCCGGCAAACACTCCGTGCTGGACACGACCCGCTGAACCGGAGCCATGAAGTTGAAACCGTCGGCGCGACCGCCGAGATACGGAATGCACAGAGGGATTTCTCAGTGGAAGGGGAACTGAGCTGGTTCACGTAGTCGGGCGGCAGGAGCGAATTGACTACACCTTGAGCAGCCCGGCCCGATGCTTGCGCGCGGCGCTGGACACGACTAGGCTTGGCCAATTCCCGCACTCCCGGTATGAGCCTGCATCTTGCACTGAACCCACATTTCCTGCTGGAGGCGCTTGCCTCGATCGTTGCCACAGGACTGTATTTCCACTTGCGCCGACGGGCTGGGCGAACGCCCTTCCCGCTGGAGACCACCTTCTGGCTTATCTGCGGAACCTTGTTCGGAGCCTGGCTGGGATCGAAACTCGTCGTGCTCCTCGAAAGCCTCACTCGCCCGTTGAGCGATGACTTCTGGCTCCGGCTGATCGCCGGCGGCAAGAGCACCATCGGCGCGATCCTCGGCGGCTGGGCGGGCATTGAGCTGGTCAAGCGCCGCCTGCAATTAGGCACACAGACAGGCGAGTTTTTTGTCTATCCGCTCGCGGTGGGCACCGCCATCGCCCGGCTCGGCTGCTTCGCGACGGGCCTGGAGGATCAGACCCACGGCCTTGCCACTGGCCGGCCGTGGGGCGTGGACTTCGGCGACGGCGTGGCACGGCATCCGACGCAGTTGTATGAGGTCGCGTTCGTGCTGCTGCTGGCCGTCGGCTTGCATCGCTGCGCCCAGCGGCGCGGGTGGGAGCACGGACTACTGTTTCGCCATTACGTCACCGGCTATCTGACTTTCCGCCTCGCGGTGGAGTTCCTCAAGCCGCGGGAAGTCTGGCTGCCTGGCTTGAGCGTGACGCAAGTGATCTGCGCTGTGGCGGTGGCGTGGCTGTGGTGGCGGTGCTCGCCCGAGCCACAACGCGCTGATTGAGCCGAGCGATGGCCGCCCAAGTTTAATCACTTTGGCAGAGTCGCCCGCCCGCAGCCATGCTTCGGCCGTTCGA
>CAIPBN010000095.1 GCA_903863315.1 uncultured Verrucomicrobiota bacterium
GACTTGCGACTGCGCGAGTATTGGACCGGCCTGTTTGCGCACGGCTTTGGCCTGTGCGGCACGACGCACTCGCAGTGGTCGGCGGAAATGGAATTTCTCCTCGGCCATGGGCGCGGACGCGGCGTCGGTGCGGCGGGCCACAACGCCTTTGAAGTCTGGCTCACCGGCGGTGCTTACGGCGCGGGCAAGTGGGCGCTTCTGGACCACGACCTTTCGACGGTCATCTTCGATACCGGCGGCGCGGCACTGCTCGGCCTAGCCGATGTGCAGCGCGATTGGAAACAGCTCACCGACCGGAAGTTCGCGCCCGACCGTCAGCGCGGCTGGCTCGTGTGCGGCCTGCATCCCGGCGACGGTGCGTCCTACGCGAGCTACAACGTCGCCGAGTATCTGCCGGGCTACGCCGGTCCGCCACCGATGCTGCGCGTGCGCCGCGGCGAAACGCTGCGGCGCTACTTCGCGCCGGGCTTGGAGGATGGGAAGACCTTCGTGTTCTGGGGCCGAAACTACAACGCCGCCGGCATCCCCGGCCCCGAGCGCGCGCAGACGTGGGTGAACCAGCCGGAGAAGATGCACGGCTCGAAGACCGGCACGCCCTTCCGCGCGGGCCAGGCGCGCTACGGCAACGCGGTTTCAACCTATCGCCCGGACTTTGCCAACGGCGACTACCGCGAGGGCGTCGTGGACGAAGGCGCGAACCACGTCACGTTTGCTTTCCGCACGCCCTACGTCATCGGGGCGACGCCGCCGGACAACTCCGCGTGGGGCATTTACAAGGACGGGGGGCGCAACGGACTCGTGCTGCGCGGCAAGGCGACGGCGAAGGTGAGCGTGTCCGTGGACGACGGCGGGACGTGGAAGGACGCGGGCGAATTCCGCGACGGCCTCGACCTGACCGACTTCGTGAAGGGCCGTCAGAACTACCAACTCCGCCTGCACGCGCCCGCGAAGTCGCTCGCCAACTCCGGCCTCGTCCTCACCACCGTCTGCCAGCTCAACCCCGCGATGCTCCCGCGCCTGCCCGACGACGGCGCGCAAATCACCTTCGCCGCGTCGGGCAGGGGTGTCGTCTCCGCCGGACCGACGAAGCCAGAGGCGCAAACGCACGTCGTGGCCGGAGCATTCGACTCGCCCAGCGTCACACTCGCGCTGCCCGTGCCGGCGGGCACGGTGGCACGGAAGATTTATGCCGCCGCGCACATGGCCACGAGCACCCCGCCCAGTGCCGAACTGAAGAGCCAAATCGAATTCTCCATCGACGGCGGCAAGTCGTGGCGGCCCGTGGTGAAGGACTGGCAAATCCTCCGGCGTGGCGATGAGCCGAAGGATTTCTGGTCGCAGAGTTTTTGCCACGGCGCGGTGGAGTTGCCTGCTGGAAAACTCGACACCGTGCAGGTGCGCTTCCGCAATGACGGCGGCAAGCGCTACCTTCGCGCCGAGGCGCACCTCGTCCACGAGACGCCGCAGCTCGACGCGACGAAGGTGACGTTCAGTTGGACCAACACGAGCGGGCCGCACACTGACACGCGCGTGGCGGGCAAAGCGGAAGCGTGGAAACTGCCCGTTGGCAAGAACGTGCAGACGCGGTGGGTGGAGTTTGAGGCGGTGGCGGCAAAA
>CAIPBN010000096.1 GCA_903863315.1 uncultured Verrucomicrobiota bacterium
GGGAGCCGCTGAGTATGCCTGCCAACGAGGGGCCGACTGCTGGCCGTTTGCGCCGCAGGCCTGGCAACGACTGGTCAAAATCCAAGCAGCTCGAGGATGGCAGATGGCGACTGAGCTTTCCGCTTTGATCGACCAAGAGTGTTCAGAACTGGAAAAAGCCGGTTTGCCAACTTCCGGCAACTACGGCACGGCAAAGGATTTGGATGAGCAGAAAGCGCTGCTCAACCGCCAGGCGTCTCGATTGGCGAAGGTTGTTCCAGCCAAGGAGCGCTGGCAGTTCGGGCTGTGACGGCAGAAATCCAACTTCCCCTCCTCAGCGCAACCCCTAACCTCACCCCAGCCCCCAATGTGGCTCTTCACTACCATCGGCTTCTTCAGCGTCGTCAGGAAAGACGGCGAGCCAAACCTGACCGTCCGCGCCCGCTCCTCCGCTGACCTCGACCGACTGCGCACCACGTTCATGCCAGAGTTGTCGGCGACGACCTCCAAGAAGGGCACCGACTACCCCTATCGTGCCACCATCAACCAACAGGCGTTCGCAAAGGGCATGGCGTTGATCGGTGAGTCCATCGACTACCACAACTTCAAAGATGAGGTGGCGGAGAAGATGGGGTCAGAGCGGGCGCACACTTATCACCACGTCTGGTCGGCGCTGAAACGCATCGAGAACGAACCCGTCCGACATGCGCCCGTCAGCAAGTTGGCGGTCAAAGGAATGACTTACGGCGGGGTGGTCATCAACGCCGAAGGCAAGCTGCTGCTGCGGGAGCCGAAGAACCACTACGACGGCTACGTGTGGACCTTTCCCAAGGGCAAGCCAGAGCCGGGTGAAACCGAGGTGGAAGCTGCACTCCGGGAAGTTTGGGAAGAGACCGGCGTGGTGGGCTGTATTGCGAAACGGATCCCCGGCGAATTCCAGGGCGGCACCAGCATGACGATCTACTTCCTGATGACCGTGGAACGGGAAACCGGCGAACTGGACGATGAAACCCAGAGCGTTGCGTGGGTGACTGCGGACGCGGCGGTGAAGCGAATCCAGCAAACGACCAACCAGATTGGCCGTAAGCGGGACCTGGCGGTGTTGAAAGCTGCGTTAGCCCTGATTGGCTGAGCATGGAAACCAAGCCGCTAACCCTGGGTGAGATGGCGGCGAGCCTGAACCGCTCGCCGGTTTATGTGTCCGGACTGCAAAAGCGGTTCGAGCTGCCGGTGTTCAGTGGGGCGGCCTATTCCCCAGCCTATGTGGCCTTCCTTCGCGGATTGACTGCGCTGCGGACCTTCGATGTGGCGGAGGAGACCCTGCGCGATCTCTGGCACCTGGAGAGGAAGCTCCTGCATCTGCTGCATGTGGACACGACCGGCTCGCCCACCTGGTATCTGGACTCGTGCGGGCAGACCAACCAGATGAAGCGGCGATTGTTACTAACCAACCACGATCTTGGGGTTGAAATCCACACGCGTATGCTGCAGCCCGGGTTGAACTTCACGGCAGGGGTTCCGGAGCTGTTTGGTGGCCCCGAAATGGGCGAGGATGCGCTCCGGGTTCTTAGCCAATACATCACGCTCCAGGGCCGCATCTGCGCTGGGGTGCAAGCAGAACGACCGTTGGTGAGGGAGGCGTTGGAGTGGAGCAAAAGGCTGAAACCCGAGACGTGAATTCAGAATGTGGCAGGAAGCATGTCCGCTAAAATTGAAGGTTCATTGGCTAGCCGACTATTGCGGGTTGGATGCGCGGGGGATGATCGGCATCGTGGAGGCGCCAAACAGCCCGCCTAAACATCATTGAGCTTTATGAGCAAAACCAAATCACGAGGAGACGCCGGCGAAGAATACATCGTCGACAATGTGCCCTGTCCAAACTGCGGAAAGCGCCTCCAAGGTTTGCCCCGCAACTACCCGCTCTACGATGTTCAGTGCACCGGTTGTGTTTTGTAAGCGGCGGTCGAAAAGTGCGGCGGGTGGCGCTCGAAAAGTGAGACACCTTCCGGGTCGAAGGGAACGGTTTCTGAGCTTCGAGGTCAAGTCCGGGGAACTCGCAGCGAGGTAAAAC
>CAIPBN010000097.1 GCA_903863315.1 uncultured Verrucomicrobiota bacterium
GATTTCTTCACCCGCCGGGATGTGCGTGAAGCCGGCGGGCTTGTTGAGCTTGGAGGCAATCTGGCTGACGAGCTTGTTGACGCCGATGCCTTCGCTGACGCTGATCTTGAGCGCCTGGCCGATGGCGTCGCGGATGGTGGTGGCCACCTCCACGGCTGGCTTCCGCACCGCCGTCAGGTCGAAGTAGCCCTCGTCAATCGAACTCTGCTCCACGTCTGGCGTGAAGTCGTAGGCGTAGCTGAACATCCAGCGGGAAAAGTCCTCATATTTCTCGAAGTCGCCGGGCAGCACGATGAGCTTGGGACAGAGCTTGCGCGCGCGCACGGTGGGCATGGGCGTGAACACCCCGAACTTGCGCGCCTCGTAGCTGGCCGAGGCGATGATGCCGCGCTTCTCGCCGCCCACCGCCACCGCCTTCCCGCGCAGCCGCGCGTCCGCCGCCTGCTCGACGGAGGCGAAGAAAGCGTCGGCGTCCAGGTGGACGATGGTGCGCATGCTGGGGAACGGGATAACACGGTGGGTCGGACAACGGCTGTCCCTCGCACTACCTAGCCCGGCGGACGACCAGCTTGAGCACGCCTTGGATCACCAGCTCTTGGGCGGGGAGGAGGTCGGGGTAGTTCGGGTTCTCGGCCTTGAGGTAGGGTTTGCCGTTGCGCGTCAGGAAGGTCTTGAGCGTGCTCTCGCCGTCTATGAGCGCCGCGACCACATCGCCGGGCTTGGGGGTGGCGCCGTGCTCCAGCACGACGAGATCGCCTTCGATGATGTGCTTGCCGACCATCGAGTCCCCGCGCACCTCCAGCGCGAAGGTCCGGGGCGTCGGTTTGAAGTTGAGCGTGCCGATGTCGATGGACACGCAGCCCTTCGCTTCCTGCGTGCGCTCCTGCGGGAGCCCGGCGGGGATGGAGCCAAACACGGGGATGTCCGCGACGCGCTGGCGGAATCGATGCAGCGGTGAGACGACCCTGAGCGACCGGGCCCGGCCCGTGCTGGCTTCGAGGAAGCCTTTCTGCCGGATGAGCCGCAGGTGCTGCCGAACAGCATTGGTGCTGCGGAAATAAAAGTGCGCCGTGATTTCCTGCTGGGTTGGAACCATGCCGGTGCGTTCCTGGCTGCGTAGGATGAAGTCGAGAATCTGGCGCTGGCGGTTGGTCAACTCGGACATGCTGCTCAAATAGGCAGTATGGCGTGGAATCCGTCAACCGAGAGTTGTTCACCGGCTACGTATTGGGGGCCAAGCAACGGAGTTACGGCAGAAATTAGCCCGCGGCGTTAGCCGTGGGGTGGTGGGCGACGCGCGCAAGCCGCAGCGCGGCGACAGGAGGTAGCCAGTGGGTTTCAGTCCCCCCGGTCTGCCGCCCCGCTGGGTCTCGCGGTTCAGGAGGATCGATCCCAAGGCTTGCTACTTTCGACCGTGCTCAATCCACCGCCTCCGTCATCGCGGCAATCGTCTCTAGCGCATTTCCCTCCAGCCGGTTGTTGATGTAGATGAACGCCTGCTTGCCCTGCTGCTTTGCCCCGGCAATAAGTTTCTTCCCAGCAGCGCGCGCCTCATCGTTGACCTCCTTGACGGACTTGTAGGGGCTGAACTCCTTCACGGCTTCCTCGTATTTGCGCCCGGGCTTCAACAGGAACCTCGCCGCCACCATCGAGTCGCTCGTCTCGCTGCTTGGAACCGCCATCTGCTCTCCGACCGTAGGCATCATCGACCAGTTGTTGAAGACGTGGCCAACTCCATGCCTCCGGAGCAGCGCGAAGTAGTCCGACTGGAGCCAGTCCTTGTTCCGCAGCTCCACACCGTAATTCCATCCCTTCGGCAGCTTGGCGAGGAACGCGTCCAGGCGCGCGGTGAACTCGCCCAGATGCTGGAAGTCCACCGGGTAGAATCGGGAGAACTCGAAGATGAGCAAGCCGACCTTGGGACGGATTTCCTCGCACGCCGAAAGAAAGGAGCGCTCAAAGAGCTCCGCGTTCAGAAAGTGCTCATTCGGTAGTCCGGCTTTCGCGCCGAACTTGGCGATGCTGGGGAACCGC
>CAIPBN010000098.1 GCA_903863315.1 uncultured Verrucomicrobiota bacterium
CGGCTGAAGTGGATCATCGTCGCGGGGCTGGGCTTTGGCGTGGTGCGGTTCGCCTTGTGCGCGCTGGACAACCGCGCGGGGGTGCTGGGCGGCGTGGTGTTGCACGGGTGCTCGTTCACCCTGGTTTTCATCACCGCGCAGATTTACCTCGATGAGCGGGTGGACCCCGGTTGGCGGGCGCGCGCGCAGGCGCTGATGGCGCTGATGACCGGCGGCGTGGGGAACCTGCTCGGCTATCTCGGCGGCGGCTGGTGGTTTGCGTTCAATACTTCCGCCCTCGGCACGCGCTGGCCGGTGTTCTGGATGGGGCTCACGGTCGCGGTGGCCGGCGTGCTGTGTTATTTCCTGCTGGCCTATCACGGTCGCAGTTCAGGCTTGGCCAGGGAGAAGCTGAACTGAAGGCCGCCGTTGGAACTGCGGAGGACGCGCAGTGTCACGACGGTCAGGTGAAGGAGGCGAAGACCGTTGGACTGCTGATTCGCCTACATCGCTGACAGCTCGATGCGCCGCCGGAATTCGCGGCACGCAACGGCGATGTCCGGCGCGTTCAGAATGGCGGAGACGACGCAGATCCGTCGCGCGCCCGCCGCCAAGACGGACTCGAGCGTGTCCAGATTGATGCCGCCGATGGCGAACCAGGGGAGAGTTACATTCGCCGCGGCCCAGCGCACGTAGTCGAGCGTGACGGCAGCGCGGCCGGGCTTGGTGCCCGTGGGAAAGACTGGGCCGATGGCTATGTAGTCCGGCGCGGCGCGAAGGGCACGCTGTGCTTCGGCCGGGGCGTGGGTGCTGAGGCCCAGCTTCATCTGTGGCGGGCAGCCGGTGACTTGCGCAGCCATGCGGTAGCCGGCCTCGAAGAAGTCCTCCTGGCCGAGATGGCAGCAGGGCGCGCCGAGTTGCAGGGCGAGCTTGGGGTGATCGTTGAGGACGAACCAGACGCCCGCTCGCTCGCAGACGGGCAGGACGGCGTCGGCCAGGCGGCGGACTTCATCGAGCGGGGCGCCTTTGGCGCGGAGCTGGATGAGATCGGAGCCACCATCGCAGAGCTGCCGGGCGACTTCCGCCGGATCACGGCCGTGCAGATAGGCCGTGTCCACGAAGGTGTAGAGGCGGGAGGAGGAAAGCGGTTTCACGGGACCAAATTCCAAGTGCAAGCGGACAAGGCCGCCCCGGTTCCCAGCGATGTTGCCGGTGAACTACGCCTTTTCCTGAATCAGCTCCCGCCGCCCGCCACCGAGGAGTTGCTCGATGAAGTTCGTGGAATAGACGCCGCGCCGGAAGTTCGGGTCTTGGAGGATGGCCTGCTCGAAGGGGATGGTGCTCTTCACCCCGGTGATCATGTATTCGCTCAGGGCGCGGGACATGCGCTCCATGGCTTCGCGGCGGTCTTTGCCCCAGGTGATGAGCTTGGCGATCATCGAATCGTAATAGGGTGGGATGGTGTAGCCAGCGTAGGCGTGGCTATCGATCCGCACGCCTGGGCCGCCCGGAGCGTAATACATGTCAATGCGGCCGGGGGAGGGGCGGAAGTCATCAAAGGGATCCTCGGCGTTGATGCGGCACTCGATGGCGTGGCCGTTGGGTGTGATGTCGCTCTGGCTGATGCGGAGCTGTTCCCCGGCCGCGATGAGGATCATCTGCTTCACCAAGTCCACGCCCGTGATCTCCTCGGTGACGGGGTGCTCGACCTGGATGCGCTTGTTCATCTCCAAGAAATAAAAGTTCGCATGGTCGTCCACGATGAACTCGACGGTGCCTGCGCTGGTGTAGTTGGCCGCCTCAGCGATCTTGATGGCGGCCTTGCCCATCTTCTTGCGGAGGTCCCGGAACTCCTTGCGGTCAAACAGCGGGGAGGGACTTTCCTCGATGAGCTTCTGGTTGCGGCGCTGGATGGAGCAGTCGCGTTCGCCGAGGTGGATGAGGTTGCCGCGGTTGTCCCCGAGGATTTGAAACTCGATGTGGTGCGGGTTTTCGATGAATTTCTCGATGTAAACACCGGCATTGCCGAAGGCCTTTTCCGCCTCGGAACGGCAGGTGTGGAAGCCTTTTACCATCGAAATGTCGTTGTGGGCCACGCGCATACCGCGACCGCCGCCCCCTGCGACCGCCTTGATCATCACCGGATAACCGATCTTCTTGGCGATGGCCAAGGCATCCTGTTCGTTCTCAATGACGCCCTCGGAGCCGGGCGGGGGGGCGACTCCGGCTTTCTTGGCCAGAGCGCGGGAGACTTGCTTGTCCTCCAAGGCATTCATCGCCCGGGAGCTTGGGCCGATGAAGCGGATGTTGCAGCTCTCGCAGACATCCGCGAAGTGGGCGTTCTCCGAAAGGAAACCGTAGCCGGGATGAATGGCGTCCACGTCCGCAATCTCGGCAGCGCTAATCAGCCGGTCGATGCGCAAATAGCTCTCTTTGCTCGGGCCTTTACCAATACAGATGGCTTCATCAGCCATTTGAACATGCATGGAGTTGGCATCCGATTCCGAATAAACCGCCACGGTGCGGATGTTCAGGTCCTTGCAGGCGCGAATGATCCGGACGGCTATCTCGCCGCGGTTGGCAATGAGGACTTTCTCAAACATGGGGTTCAGTTTTCAGTTTTCAGCAGGCCGGTGGTGTCCGGATCGGACCGGGAGCGCAGGCTGGGCTCCGAATACTTACTTTTCGAGTCAGAGCGGGCGGATTTTGAAAAGCGGCTGGCCGAACTCGACAGGCTTGGAATTCTCAGCAAGCACCGCTGTGATGATGCCACGAGTTTCAGCTTTGATTTCGTTCATGACCTTCATGGCCTCAATGATGCAAACCACGGTGTCCGGGCCAACTTCGGAACCCACATCCACGTATGGAGCGGCTTCAGGGGAGGGTGAACGATAGAGGGTTCCGATCATCGGCGATTTGATTTCAGCATCGGTCGAAGCCGGGGTGGGTTGCGACGACGCTGGCACCGCCAAGGCCGCCGCAGGGGCGGGGGCGGCCACCATCTGAGGCATGGCGGCGGCATCCTCATAGACCACGGGACCACCCAAGTTACCTCGTTTAAGCCTGACCTTGAAGTCCTGCCTCTCGAGTTCAAACTCCGAAATGGAGTTCTTCTTCATCAGATCAATGATGGCCTTGATGTCTTTTAGATCCACAGAGTCCTCCCAGTTGAAGGATTAATTGTTGGTTGCGTGCGAGCGCGCATGCTTTTGTGACGTTCTAGTGTCGGATTGCACCGACTCTTCAACCGTCATTGGGGACGCAGGCTAGAGAGCTGTCAGATCCGCGTCAAGCGGTGATTCCACCTCTGCATCTCCCTGAAAGTTCGGCAAGGGAGAGACAGGTTTCAGCCCATCTTCCGACCGTTATTTCGCCTGTAACAGTAAAGCCGCCTCAAATGCCAGATAATAGGAATTGGCACCGAAGCCAGCGATCTGCCCCCGACACACGGCCGCAATCATGGAGTGATGGCGGAATTCTTCACGGGCGTGAATGTTGGACAGGTGGATCTCAATGGTGGGCACCTCAGCAGCCGTGATGGCATCCCGCAAGGCGATGCTCGTGTGAGTGTAGGCGGCGGCGTTAATGACGATAACGGATGCGTTTCCCCGCGCTTGTTGAATCCAAGTGACCAGTTCGCCTTCATGGTTGGATTGCCGGAAATCCACTTCGACCCCGGACAACTTGGCTGCTTTGCCCCGCACGTTGGCTTCGATGTCGCCCAAGGTGGTTTTGCCATAGACTTCGGGCTGTCGCTGGCCAAGGAGGTTCAAGTTGGGGCCGTTCAGGAACAGTATCTTCATGGGGCGATGAGATTAAGTTTGTGCCGGAATCGTGTCGAATTCATTTCTTGCGTAGCTCCAAAGCCAGCCAAAGAGGAAGAAAGCCGTCCAAGCCAATGCCGGGATGTATAGGCCGAATTCCACGAACTCTTGCATCGCCCAGCCAAACAGTCCCAGCCAGACCGAGAAACGCACCCAGCTTGAGGAAGTTTGTCGATACAGGCGGACCAGTGATAACCAAATGAACCCCCCGAATGTCAGGAACCCTACCACTCCGGAATCAGCCGCCTGTTGAAGGTAGTCATTATGCGCCAGCCGGGCCATCTCAGCCTCGGGCGGTTTCGCCTGGCGGTAGACGGCATAGAATGACCCCGGCCCGGTCCCTGTAATTGGGTGGCTGACCGCAGTGCGCCAGCCGACTTTCCAATAATCGATTCGGGCCCCCGCACTGCGTGCTCCGTCGGCGAAGTAGCTTTGATACTTCCAGGCAAATCCCATGCACCCGGCCAGACCGAGCGCCAGCACCACCCCGATGCGCCACTGTCGGGGCAA
>CAIPBN010000099.1 GCA_903863315.1 uncultured Verrucomicrobiota bacterium
CCGCTGCGGTGCAAAGCTCCTCGAGCACCAGCTTCATTTCCTCCGGCTGATAGCTGAGGCCGTTCATGCCGCCGCCGTTGACGGCATTACGTTCGCGCAAACGGCGGACGAGTTCCACATTGAAGCCGGGCTTGTTGAAATCGAGTAAGTAACCCAGCAGCGATGAAGTCCACACACCGCCGAGTGAACCGTGCAGCTCGAACAAGCGCACCTTCGCACCCGCACGCGCAGCGGTGATGGCGGCGGTGACACCAGCCGGTCCCGCACCGCAGACGATAACATCGGCGTCGGTGTTGAGCGGGAGGTCGTGGGCGGATTCGTGAAACAGCACGGACGATGTTTGCGGCGGCTCGGCTGAAAGACTCTCGTGGAAGCTGCGCCCGATACCGCGGCGAGTGTGGTGAGAAACTGGCAGGGATTGGTGGATGTGTGCTGATTCATGCGATGTGTGATTGGTCTGCCGGGCTCGTGGATTCACTTTACTAACCGAACTGCGCCCATTTTCCAGACCGCGCCGTCGGGTGTGGCCGTGACCTCCCGCGCGTCGCCATCGGCGGCCCTGGCGGTGACGAAGCCATTCGACGCGCTCGCGATTGGGCCTGCCCCGGCTGTCATAACTCCGGCGCGCGGTAGAGGAATGAATCCGAACTGAGCAACGACGCCACCAGCGCCTTCATGCTGCCGCCGCTTTTCTCGTAGGCCCGGTCTGCTTCCTGAAGCGTCTTCGCGTCGCGGACAGCTTCATTCCGGCCGAGGAAGAAACGGAAGGCGTAGCGCACGAACATCTCCTGCGAGCGCTTTGATTTCGCGAGGCGATGAATCAATTCGATGGGATGGGACACTTCGCCGTCCACGGTTTTGTCGCCGATATCAACGACGGCGCCGGTGGCGTTGACGGGGCGGTCCAGTTCCAACAGGCGGTAGCGGCCGAAATGATCGTAGCTCTCGAAGGCCATGCCCAGCGGGTTCATCTGGTAGTGGCACTGCCAGCAGTAAGCCTTGTTCCGGATGACTTCGAAGCGCTCGCGGAGGGTCTTCTGCCTGTCCTCGGGCACGACGGCGCAGACGGAGATCGGAATGTCGGTGACGACTCCGCCCAGGAGGTGGTCGAGGATCCATTTGCCGCGGCGCACGGGATCGTTGTCGAAATTTCCCGAGTGCGCGACGAGCCAGGCGGGCTGTGTGAGGATGCCGGCGCGTTCGTCGGCGGGGAGGTCAATGAGGCCGTCGCGCCACTTCCAATCGGGAGGCAGATTGTATGAGCGATGGCCGCGGGGCAGGTCGCTGTCGTCGCTGATGTAGGTCTGCGTGGTGGTGAGCAGGCGGCGCAGCACCTCCCGGTCGTCGCCGACGAGCGTTTCAATCAGCCGCTGCGTGTCGCGGACGAAGCCGCCCGCATTGAAGTCTGCGTTGGCGGGCGGTTCTTTGAACACGCCCGTGGCCTTCCGGTAGTCGAAGTATTCGTCGAAAAATTCCAGCACACGCGCGTTTGGCCGTTTGCCATCGAGCAGGGACATCACCAGTGCCGACACAGCTTCGGGGGTCGCAAGCTCGTCTCCGCGGCGGGCGGCATCAATCACGGGGTGGCTCGGCGCGGTGAACAGCGTGTGGTGCAGCGCGGAAAGAATCTCCGGTTTGGTCAGACGCCGGCGGCCGTGCGCATCGAGCGGACCAGCGCCAAGTTCGAAGCGGTAGAGGGACTCCGGCATCAGCAGCGGGATGATCAAGGCGGCACGCGCGGCTTGCAGCCGGCCGTGGGCGGCGTTCACGCCGTCGTGGAGTTTGCGGATGCGGGTGAATTCCTCGTCCGTGGGAGCGCGCTGCAGCACTTGGTGGAACTGCCAGTTTAACACCTGCCGGAACTCCTCCGGCGTCGGCGCTTTTTCCGGATGCAACAACGGGAAGAACACACCCTGGGCATTCGCACCTTTGGTGGCGACCACCTTGCCGTCGCGCAGCTCGGTCCGCGTGCTGGCATCAATGAGTTGCTGTGCGTTGCGCAGGACGATTTCAGCCGACGGCTCATCAACTGCGTAGAGCGTGCTGAAGTCGCTGATCTGCTGGCCGGGCAGCATCGAGAATGGCTGGATGCCGGAAGGATTTTTGGCGACGTAGGCTGCGGGCCGCTTGCGCCAGATGCGAACCACCGTGGCGGGCGCAGGATGGGGTGGCGACCGGAACAGCGCTTCGTGAGGCACACGGTTGGCGTAGTTCGGCAGATCGAGCCAGTTCACGACATGGTGCCCCTCGGCCCGCAGCGATGCTGCGATCCACTCGGTGATCTGCTTCTTTTCCTCCGCGCCGGGCTGCATCTTTTTCTTCGGCGGCATCTGGCCGAGCAGGATTTGCTCGCGCACCGACGCCCAAGCCTCCGGGGTGGCGGCCTTGAATGTCGTGATTCCCTCGACGGAAACGCCGCCCTTTTTCTCGGCCTTGTCATGACAGTCCACGCAATAGCGATCGAAGAACGGCCCCGGCGCGATTTCAGCCGCGTGCGCTCCGAAGCAAATCGCCACACCAAGCGCGGTGAAAAAATGCCATGGCTTCAAAGGACGTGTCATTGGCCTATTTCCGTTTCAAAATGAACCGCAGCCCGAGATAGTTCTCGGTCTGGTTTTCGCGGGCGAGGAAAGTGAACTGCCCGCGCGCCGCCGAACGGCAACTGGACGCGGGGCTGATCCAGCTACCGCCTTTGCAGAGCCAGCCGCTTCTCACGTCGAATTTCTCCGGTGGCGTTCGTTCCGGGTGGTAGGGCGTGGCGGTGAGTTCCGCCATGTTGCCGCACATGTCGTGCAGGCCCCACGGATTAGGCCGATAGCTGCCGACGAGCGCCATGTTTGCGACGCCGTCGCTCCAAGTCTTGTGCGCGTATGTGAACAGTCCGGCCTGAGTGTCGCCGAGAAACGGCTTGGTTTTCATCGTCTTTCCCACTTCGCCGACAGACGTGCTTTCACGCAGGGTGCGATCGGCGAAGTTGCCGTGCTTGCCGAGTTCGGCGGCCTCGTCGCCAAAGTAATAGGCCGTCTTCGTTCCGGCCCGCGCGGCGTATTCCCATTCGACCTCGGTCGGCAGCGCATATTGCCAGCCGGCGGGGGCGGTCTCGTTGAGCTTCGCGAGCAAGGTCGTGGGAAAGTCCCCGCGAAATTTGTTCAAAGGGTAAAGTTTGTGATCGCCGGTCGAGAGATACGTCCCGGACTGTTTCGTCAGGGCCTTGAGTTCGCCCCGCGTGAACTCGAACTTGGCCATCCAGAAGCCTTCGGGAATCGCGGCCTCCGCTGGGATTTCATCTTCGTCCCGGCCGACTTCAGTCACAGCGCTGCCCATGGTGAATCTCCCGGGAGGACACCAGCAAAACACCATGCCCAGCGGATTCACCCATTCGTCGCCGGCTTTACTCCCCGGCTGAAAATTCACGGGCAGCGCGATGACTCGCGAGGCGGGCGGCGCGAGGGCCGCGAGATCGGCCAGAGTGGATTCCTGCGTCGGCGCGAGGCCGTCGAGGAACGCGTGGAGCGGCTTCGGTGAGTTCAAATCGGCGCTCAGTTTCCTGGCCAATGGCGAGAGTCCCTCACGCTCCGGCGCGGCTGCTTCGCCCATCGGCGCGGCGAAAATGATGCGGGTGTCCGCCGGGAGTCTGGTGGCGGTTTTCACCAGCCCGAGCGGGGCGTCCGCGGCCCGGCTCTGATGACGAATGCAACCGTCCACGATCAGGACAGTGCGCGCGCTGCCGCCCTCGGCCGCGAACCGGTTCAACAACTGCACCACGCCGGTCTGCGAGTTGTTGACCGTGCCAGCATTCGCGGGATTGCCATCAATCGGCAGTAGCGAGTTGTCGGCATTGGGATCGCCGGCATTCCTGTTCGGCAGCGCGTAGCCCGAAAAGTAGATGAGCGCCGTGCCGCGCGTGGGCACCGACCGTGCGAAGGCATCGAAGGCCGAGCGCATCTTTTCCGCAGTGAGATCTTCGAGTTGAGTCACCACGAAGCCGCGTTTCGCCAATGCCTCGCCGATCGCGCGGATGTCATTCGGCGGAGTTACGAGTTCCGCCTTCGGATACTTGCCGTTGCCGATCAGCAAGGCATGACGGTGCTCGCCACGCGCGACGCCAGCAAGCGCGCCCGCGAGCAACAACGACCAAAGGAAAAGCCGGCTCACGCGAGCAACTCGCCGATTGGCCCGGCCTGAACCACGGCGCCTTTCAACTCCGGATCCTGCTGGCCGAAATGATTCACCTGCACCCCGGCGGCATGGAGCAGCGTGGTGAAAAACCCGGCCACTGTGCGATGTCCCTTCTCGCCATACTTGGGAACGTTCACGAACCGATCGCCCGCCTTCAACTTCCCGCCCAGATTTCCGAGCACGAGCATCGGCCATTCGTAACAGGTCGAGTGATGATTCTCCGCGCTGTCGCTCAGATACACGATGACCGTGTTGTCCATCATCGTTCCCTTGCCTTCGGGGACCGCCTCCAGCCGGTCCACCAGCTTCGCGATCAGCTCCATGTGAAACTGGCGCGTCTTGAGTTCCATCTTCTCCGCACCCTCCACCGAGCGGTGGCCGATCTGGTGCTTGTCCACGGTGATGCCGAGGCCCTTGAACGTGACCTCAAAGTTCGGGCTGCCCGCGCCCGATGCGAGCGTGACCGTGTTGGTGAGCCCGGTGATGAGCGCGGTGGCCGCCATGTCGAAGTGAGCTTCCAACCGTTTGATCTCCACCTCGGATTTGTAGATCTCCTCTCGCAAGGCCGGAATACGGTGCGGGTCCACGTCCGCCAGTTTGGACTGCCGCCGCGCGATGCTCGCGAAGGCCTCCGCATACCGTTCCAGCTTGTCCGCATCCTCGCGAGGCAACTGGCCCTTGATCCGCCGGATGTCTCCGGCCATGAAGTCGAGCACCATGGATTGCGTGCCCACTTCGGCCTTCGTGTTGCCGCCGAGAATCCTGCCGAAAAGCATATTATACGCGAGCGCCGGATCCTGATAATGCGGCACCTTTTGATCCGGCCCGGAAGCCGAGCAGCAATAGACGATGCTCGGCTTCGGATCTCTGGCAATCGCCAGCGCGACGTGCCGGAAAATGCCGGGATTCGCACGCGCCAGCGCGGCGTCAATCGTGATGTCCTTCGCACCGGCGCGCGCCGAATACGCACCCAGCGCGCCGAAGTCATTGGAATGCCCGCCACCGCAAACGCGGCCCGAGAGCCCTTGCAAGATCGTCAGGCGCCTGAGGTGTCGGCTCAAAGGCGCGAGTGCCTCCGGCAGGCTGACCCCCGGTGCCGACAGCGGCTGGTCAACCAAGGCTTCCGCGCCGTTCTGCTTCGAGGCCCCCGCGTTGCGCAGGTTCGGCATCTCGGGCCGGACGATGCCAACCGGCTGCGCTTGCACCGCCGGGAATCCGTTGCCCTCGACCACGAAGACGAAGCGCATCGGCTTCACCCCGCGGCTCTCGGCCTGAAGGCGGGCAACCAAGGGCGAGAGCAGAGGAGCACTGGCACCAAAGGAAAGGGCTTTGAGGAATGAGCGGCGAGGCAGTCGGATCATGGGGCTAGGAGAGCATGGCTACTATTGGAATTGAAGGCGAAATGTGCTGCGAAAGAGCCAATCGCAGCGAGCGGAACCAGCAGCAGAACGGCGAGGAGGGTGGAAAGGAGTTTCATCGATGATTCGCGTCCTTGAGGATCTGGATTGCCGGAGGAGATGCAGGCGGCTTGGCGGAAGTTTCGCCGGCAGCGCGAGGATGGCCCGCTTGCCGCCGCCGATGTTCGCATCGTATGGCCCGGCAATGCTGCCCTTCGTGCCCTCGGTGGACCACATCACGAGCATCCCTTCCTTCGTGAAGCAAACCGACGGGTAGATCTTCTGGCGATCCATTTTTGCCACGCCCGCGTCGTCTTCACGGCAAACGCCAGAGAGCGGCCCTGCGTATCATGCGTGAAGGCCGACACGCGCACGCGATAGCGGCCCGGCGCGGCCTTGGTCATCTCGGCAAATTGAAACGACTGAATCGGCACCTCGATGTGCGGCTCGGAGAAAAAATGCAGGCTCCCATCGCGCACATGGATCATCGGCTTGTTGTTCGGATGGCTGAGCGCTCCGCCCTTCTGCTCCTTCTCACCCGAGAACGAAACTTTTCGCGTCACCGCCTCGGGCCGCGCCCCCGCGCACGAGGGCGGCTTGCAGCGCCGTCTCCCCCGCCTCCATGTAGCGCTGGATGTGGACCGGCGAAATGCTCAGCGCCGCCGAAGCCGTGTCGAAGCCATTGGCGGTGTCGTCCTCCGGCAGCAAGTCCTGCAACGGCGTCGTGATGCCGAGCAAATCGCGGACGGTGTTCTCATACTCCAGCCGGTTCAGGCGGCGGATGCGCGTGCGCCCTTCGCCGCGCCGCGCCTTCGCTTCCGCGGCGAGCGCGACCTTCGTCCAGTTCAGCGTGCTTGTGAGTGCGGCTTCCGGTGGGCTCGAATTTTTTGGCGGCGGCATCTCGCCCGCCTCCAGCCTTTTGCGGCAGCCGGCGTGGTGAGTTCCAGCGGAAGATTGTCCACCCGGAAATTTCTCTTCTGCGTCGTGTCGTCGTGGCATTCAGAGCAATGCCGCTTCAGAAAATCCTTGGGCGTCGTCGCCGACCATCCCGGCCCTTGAAGGCAGGCCAGCGACAAGACGAAAGCGAACGGAAGGCTTTTCTTAATCTTCACTGCAAGAAGCATGGGGAGTCGGACGGAACGGTGGACGGCAAACTCACTCCATCACCGCAAACTCCGGCGAGAGCAGGAGCGCCTGACAAAGTTCCTCCCACGCGGTCAGCGGCTTCGCGGGCTTGTTGGGGTCGGCGAAATCCACGCGGGCGTCCCAGCGCTGTGCCATGCCGGGCATACCGGGAATCGCGCTGCCGGGGACGGTGATGCTCGGCGACCATTGGTAGGCGCCAGCGTCCTTGCTGTTTTGGCTGCTCGCGATGAAGTCGAGCGTGTCGCCCTTCTTCACGTGTAATCGCTAGCAGCTCCTCGCGCGCGGGTAACTGCACACCAGAACGTGCACCAAAACGTGCACCAAAGCCCAAGCGGCGGATTAAGATGGATTAAGTCGGATACGCCTTGATTCCGTTTCGAGAAGCGGCAAAATGTCTCTAAATACGGGTGTTATCGAGCGATTCCGACCTCCGCCTCCAATTCCTTCTGCATGTGCATCAAGGGTTTAGGAGGGAGAGGGTCCACCACGGACACCAAAACGGACAGCAATTTCCCGACTCCGTAAGAACTTGGCGCAACCGGTGGTAACTCGCCCACTACTCGCTAACTTCGCGGAATCGGCCCCGAATATCTTCGCGGTTGCATGACAACCATGAAGACTCGATACCGCTTGATCCGTCGGGGCGTTCGCAACAAGCGCGGCTCACCGCCGCGGAACACACGAGCGCATCGTGGCGCGGGAGGTGAACCCCGAGCGCAAGGCATTCTATCAGCTCGCGTGGCACCTCGGCGCGTCGCAATCCGACTTGGCGCACCTGCATGCCGAGGACGTGAGCTGGACGGCCCGCATCAGGCCGAAATAGACCTTCCGCCCTGAGCTGGTGGTGAACGATCGGTCA
>CAIPBN010000100.1 GCA_903863315.1 uncultured Verrucomicrobiota bacterium
ATCCCGATGCACTACGACATGTTCACGTTCAACACGGCGTCGCCGGACGAGTTCGTGGCGGAGTGTGGGAGGCTGGGGCAGCGGTGTCGGGTGTTGCAGGCGGGTGAGCGGTGGAGCAGCGCGGAATTGGCGGTGGCGTAGTGCAAACCTCTGGCTGGCGCTTCGGCGCGGGCAGCAGACGTGAGGGCGGATTTACCGTTTACCCGGAGCGGTAACTGTTGAGGTTTTCATCGAGAGGCAACCGCTGGTCCATCCGATGCCAGAATTCCGCCGCGCTGAAGCTGTCGTATTCGGTGGTGTGCACCCATTGCAGCCGCCGCATGCCGCGCAAGACCGCGAGCCCCCGGGTGGCCTGGGTGAAGGAGCAGCCGAAGCGTTCGAGGTCGAGGCCGGCGAGGAAGGAAAGGTCCTCAGCCTGACAGTGCAGCATCAGCAGCGTGCGCAGGGGCAGCCGCGCCACGGGCGAAAAGTCCCGGATTTGCGTGGATCCGATTTGCAGAAACTCCAAGGGCAAGGACTGGACGCCATCAAGGGACTGGACCGGGGTTTGGTAAAGCTCCAGCGAGGTCAGTGGCTTGGAGTCCAGAACATCGAGGTTTGAAAAAGCGGTGCCGCCGGCATTGAGCGAACGGAAATCGAGCGTCCGCAGTTGCGGCCAGTCGGTGACGGCGGTGCCGTAGAGCCCCGGGTGATGGAACTTGATCCCACGCAACGCACCAAGTTCGGTGAACGGTGAGTAATGAAAATCAACCGAGACGCGGTCGTGCTCCCAGTAGAGGTGCTTGATGTGACGCCAGCAGCGAAGCTGGATGCGCACACAGGCAAGCGTCTGGCGAAGACTCATGAGGTGGCTCTCCTACAGGAGCCGCGCTGTTTGTTTGGAGCAGGAGCGGTCGGATCGGCCATCCGCCGTTGTTGAAGGCTATGCGAGAATGCCTTGAATCGGCTTCGCCCCTTCCACCCCGGACAACCGCACGTCCAAGCCTTGAAACTTGATGGAGAGCCGGCTGTGGTCGATGCCCAGCAACCGCAGGAGCGTCGCATGAAGGTCATGGACGTTCACCACGTTCTCGACGGCGGAGTAGCCGAGCTCGTCGGTCGCGCCGTAGCTGATGCCGCCCTTGATGCCACCACCGGCGAGCCAGATGCTGAAGCCAGCGTTGTGATGGTCGCGGCCGCTCCCGCCCTGGCTCATGGGCGTGCGGCCGAACTCACCGGCCCAGACGATGATGGTGTCCTGAAGCATCCCGCGCTGCTTCAGGTCGGTGATGAGGGCCATGCAGGCACGGTCAATCTCAGCGGCCTTCAGCGTCACGCCGTCCTTCACGCCGCCGTGGTGGTCCCAGTCCTTGTGGTAAAGCTGTATGAAGCGTGTGCCGCGTTCCGCGAGGCGGCGGGCGAGCAGGCAGTTTGAAGCGAACGAGCCGTCACCGGGTTTGCAGCCGTAAAGGTCGAGCACGGTCTGCGGCTCCTTCGCCGTGTCCATCAACTCGGGCACGCTGGCCTGCATCTGGAAAGCCATTTCATACTGTGCGATGCGCGTGGCGATTTCCGGGTCGTCCACCACGGCGTCGTATTTCTTGTTGAGCGAGTTGACGGCCTGAACCACGTCACCCTGTTGGTCGCGCGTGACGCCTGCGGGCGTGCCGAGATAGAGCACGGCGTCGCCCTTGCTGCGAAGCTGGACGCCTTGAAAGCGGCTCGGCAGAAAGCCCGACGACCACTGACGCGCGGCGATGGGCTGGTTTTGCCCGCCCTTGCCGAGCGAGGTGAGCACGACGAAGCCGGGCAAATCCTCCGCCTCCGTGCCGAGGCCGTAAGTGACCCACGCGCCCGCGCTGGGACGGCCGGCGATCTGCGAGCCGGTGTTCATGAACATGTGCGCTGGGTCGTGGTTGATGGCCTCGGTGGTCATCGAGCGGATGAGGCACATCTCGTCGGCAACGGTGCCCATCTGCTCGAACAGCTCGCAGAACTCCTGCCCGTTCTTGCCGAACTTCTTGAAGCCGAGCTGCGGTCCGTAGCAGTTGAGTTTGGAGTTCTGAAGCTGGGCGATTTGCTTGCCTTTGGTGAACGACTCCGGCATCGGCTCGCCGTGCATCTTCGCGAGCTGCGGCTTGTAATCCCAGGTCTCCAGGTGCGATGGCCCGCCCGCCATGGTGAGCCAGATGATGCGCTTGGCCTTGGCGGGATAGTGCAGCGGGTTCACGACGCCGAGCCACTTGTCCTTCGCAGGCGAAGCGGACGGCTTCGTGGCGGCGAACAAAGGCGAGTTCAGCAGTGAGGCGAGTGCGAAGCCGCCCACCCCTTGGGCGGTGCGGCCGAGGAAGACCCGGCGCGTCTGCTGTTGTTGGCGGAACTGACGGAGTTCGGAATGGAGATTCATGGCTTAGGAACGCGTGATGGTTTCGTGAAGGTTGAGAATGACCCGCGCGACGCTGGTCCACGCGGCGAGTTCCGCCTGATCTGCGGCGGGGGGCAGCGGGGCGAGGCCGACTTTCAGGAGGGACTCGGCGGCCTTGGCGTCGGCCTTGTATTGCGCTAGGTGTTTGTCGAAGAGTGCGCGGGCGGTGGTGAGTTCATCGGCGCGCGGGGCGCGGGCGAGCGCTTGCTTCCAAGCCCACGTGATGCGCGCGGTCGCGTCACCGCTGCCTTCCTTCACGATCCGCGCGGCGAAGGCGCGGGCGGACTCGACGTAGGTCGGGTCGTTGAGCAACACAAGCGCCTGCTGCGGGATGTTTGAGCGCGTGCGTTCGGCGGCGCACTCCTCGCGGCTGGGCGCATCGAACGCCAGCATCGAGGGATGCAGGAAGCTGCGCTGCCACCAGGTGTAGAGGCCACGACGGAACTGGTCATCGCCTTTGCTCGCGTCGTAGCTGCGCACGGGGAAGTTTAGGTTCTCCCAGTAGCCATCGGGCTGATACGGCTTCACGCTTGGGCCGCCAATCTTGGAATTCAGCAGGCCGGCGACGGTCAGCGCGTTGTCACGAACCATCTCGGCCTCAATGCGCCAGCGGCTCTGGCGGGCCAGCTCGCGGTTGTAGGGGTCGCGGGTTTGCAGGTCCTTCGAGGCGGTCGAAGTTTGCCGGTAGGTCGCGCTCATCACGATGGTGCGGACCATGTGCTTCATGTCCCAGCCCCGGTCCATGAACTCGGTGGCGAGCCAGTCCAGCAGCGCGGGGTTCACCGGCGGCTCGCCCTGCGCGCCCATGTCGTCGAGCACCTTTGACAGCCCGGTGCCGAAGAACTGCTTCCAGAGGCGGTTCACGAAGACACGCGCGGTCAATGGGTTTTCCTTCGCGACAATCCACTCCGCCAGGTCCGCGCGCGTTAGCGGGGCTTGGGCCTTCGGATCCTTCTTGAGTGACACGGTCAGGAAGGCCGGCAGGGCGGGCTGCATTACTTGGCCGCTTTCATCCATCCAGTTGCCGCGCGGCAGAATTCGGACGGTGCGTCTGGCTTCGGATGAATTGGAGACCAGGCATTTGGGAATCTTCGCTTCGTAGTCCGTCTTGGCCTTCTTAGCGTCGGCGAGTTGCTGGCGCAGCTTGGCCAACTCGGGTGTGAGGGTCTTGAAGTGCGCGAAGAGCTTGTCTTTCTGCGCGGCGTTCCGTTTGTCGTTTGTGACCTTGAGAAATGCCGCGATCTCCGCTGGCGGCGCAGGCGGGAGCACGGTGCGCGCGGCGTCCACCTCCGTAGTCGCGCCGAGGCGGAACTTTCCGAGCAAGTGGTCCTTGGTCGTGCCGAATTGCTTCAAGTCCACCACGAGCGACTCGCCGGCGGCTAAGGTCAGCGGCTCGGCCAGTTCCAGCACGAGGTTCTGTGCGCGGCCGACCTCGGGCAAGATCGCCCAGCCCGCGTTGCCATTCTTCGCGTCGCCGTCAATTGCCGACGCGGCGGTCCAGCCCTTGTTTGGGTTCTTCTCCGCGTGGCTGGCCTGCTCGATGGTCGCCCGCGCGGCGGCGAACTTTAAGGACGTGGCCGGGCCTTTCACGCGCTGCACGGTGGCGACGACTTCGGACAGGATGAAGTTGCCATTGGCCGCGCGCCCCGGGCCGTTCGCGGGCAGGGAGGCGTCGGGCAAGGCTTCGAGGCGCAGGCCGGTAACCCCGCTGAGCGCGTTGGTGACGGTCACGGAGTAAGTGTCGTTCTCCGTGGCCTTGCCGCTGGCGAGCACGGAGCCGTCTCCTTGGATGGCGAGCTTGGCGTTCTTGGCGGATGCGACCTTTGCGGGCTTGAGCGGCTTCCACTTCGCGTCGTGCTGCGCGGCGGCGAAGGCGGCGTCCTGCCATTTCTCGAACGCGCTGGCGAGCTGCGGGTGGGGCCCGTCGAAATCCTTTTGCAGCCGGGAGGCCTCGCCCTCAAGGCGCGCCACTTCCGCCGTGTCCTTGTCGCTGGGAACGGGCATGCCTTCCTCGCGCTTGCCGACGATGGGTTCCTTGATGTCGGCGAAGAACGCGCCCAGCGAATAGAAATCGCGCTGCGTCACGGGGTCGAACTTGTGGTCGTGGCATTGCGCGCAGCCGGTGGTTTGGGCGAGCCAGACCGTGCCCACGGCGCGGACGCGGTCGGTGAGGTAGCGCTGTTCGTAGTCTTTCGCCTGCGCACCGCCCTCCTCAGTGGAGAGGATGAGGCGGTTGAAGGCGGAGCCAACGCGCGTTTCCAGCGTGGCGTTCGGCAGGAGGTCGCCGGCGAGTTGCTCGCGCGTGAACTGATCGAAGCGCTTGTTCTCGTTGAATGCCTTGATGACGTAGTCGCGGTAGGGGAAGACGTTGCGCGGCGTGTCCGAGTGATAGCCGATGGTGTCCGCATAACGCACCACGTCCAGCCAGCCGATGGCCATGCGCTCGCCGTAGTGCGGCGAAGCGAGCAGGCGCTCGACAAGCTTCGCGTAGGCGTCGGGAGATTTGTCATTTACGAACGCGTCCACCTCCTCGGGCTTCGGCGGCAGACCGAGCAGGTCGAAGTGGAGCCGACGCGCGAGCGTGCGGCGGTCCGCTTCAGGCGAGGGCTTCAGGCCAATTTCCTTCAAACGCGTCTGCACGAGATGGTCCACGCCGTTCTGGCCGGCGGGCACGACAGGCCGCTTGGGCGCGACGTAAGCCCAGTGCGTTTGATACTCCGCGCCTTCGGCGATCCAGCGCTTGAACAGATCCTTCTGCGCGGCGGTGAGCTTCTTGTGCGAGTCCGGCGGCGGCATGAGGTCGTCCGGGTCCTTGGTGAAGATGCGTTTCACCAGCTCGCTCTGGTCGGGCTTGCCGGGGATGAAGGCCTTGGCGGCGATGGCGTCCTCGCGCACGTCGAGGCGGAGCTTGGCTTCGCGCTTTTTCTCGTCCGGGCCGTGGCAGTAAAAGCAGTTGTCCGACAGCACGGGCCGGATGTCGCGGTTGTAATCCACCTTCTTGGCGCTCGCAGGGGCGGCGGTGGCAGCGGTGGCAAAAGTCCCGATGACGGCCAGACCGAGAAACAGGTGTGTTGACGGCATAAATTCAGTTCGTTCGACCCGGGCCAGCGCGGCGGGATTCACCAGCGGAACGGGGCACGGGGCGCGACTTTCCGACAACTTGTGCGGGTTGGCAATGCCTTGTCCTAACACTACTCAAGGGAACGCGGGCACTCGCCGTGGAGCGAGTCCCTGGCCGGGAAGAGCCAAGGGCTAAATGGGCATGGTGTCCGGCAATTTCGGATAAGGAACGGGAGACCGTGAATCCGAGGTTCACCCATGAAAACAATACGATGCTTCTCATGGGCCGGCCTCGCGGGGCTGCTCCTGCTGGCCGGGGGAGTAGGCGGGGGAAACACCTGGGCGCAGGCAACGGCGGATTTTGCCGGGGTGTGGAACAACGTTTACCTGTCCGCTCCGGGCCGGCTGACGTTGCGGCTCGCCACCAACACCCACAATGGAGGCGTGTATGTGAGCCTGCAGAACATCGACGAGCGGAACCAGTTCGAGACCAGGTCCATGGCGGTAACCGTGGACGCCAATGGCAACTTCAGTGGTCCGGTCAGCGGCAGTGTGGCGCTCGCCGGGCCGGGGCTGGTGCGGGCGGTGGCCAATGGGGAGAGCCCGAACTATTTCTCCATCAACGCGGCGCAGGACGTGATGTTCGCGGTGAAGCAAGATCCGGGCAGCTCCATGCAGGATATGGAGCTGATCCTGAAGGCCCCGGCCAGTCTGACGGTGGGCGAACTCGCCGGGACCTGGAAGATGATGTCCTTGGGCATTCCGCGGGCACTGAGTTTCCAATGGTCCACCAATTACTCCGACCCGAACCAAGTGATTTCCGGCATCGTCGCGGTGGAGGGCCGGCAGGAGTTCAACGCGGGAAGCGGCACGCTGGTCACGTCCCCGGACGGGTCGTTCACCTTGGTTTTTGGCACCGAGGTCATGGCGGGCACCGTGACCCCGGGGGCCAATGGCGTGTTGGCGATCACGATTCCCATGCCGCCGCCCAACCCGGCGATGAACCTCACGTTCTACGTGAACGCCTCCAAGGATGTCATGGCGGCGGTGCATGCGGAGGGCAACTATCAGGAAATGCTCGTCGCCGTGAAGCTGCCGGCGGCCACGACGGTGGGGGAGTTGAAGGGATTGTGGCGCTCGGGCTCCTTCGAGACACCTTCCGTCCTCACGCTCAACTACAACGGCCTGGGCTTTGTCTTCGACATTCCTGAGAAGGGGCGGTTTGAACTCCATTCGGAGACGGTGCATGCCGGACATGCCGGGGTGTTCACCGCGCCGTCGGATCTCGGGCTCGGCACGTTCTCTGTGCTGGCTCCCGGCCTCGTGCAGGTGAGCGGCACCAACGCCAATGGCGAGACTTGGGGCGAGCAACTGTTCTGCAACGCGGGCGGGAACTTCATGATCGTTTCCGGCACCGGTGGCTACAACAAGCTGCTGTTCGTGGTGCGCGCTCCGGCGGAGGAATATCGGTATGGTGCCGGCGTGGTCACCGAGGGGGACTATGGCTTGATCGTCGTCAAGCCTCCAGGAGCCCCGCCTGGCACGGTGAAACTCTATTGGGCCTCCTCGCCCAATCGTGAACTGATGCAAAGCTCCGACTTCCAGAACTGGAGCGCGGTTCCGAGCACGCTGGGAAGTCACGAGCACGCCCTTGGGGCCGGGGCTGCCAGGGCCTTTTACCGGGTGCGGCAAGTGGCTCCGTAACACAGCGCCCAATCGTGCTTCCTGAGTGCCGTGCTACTTCCCGCGTGGCAGCCATCGGGCTGGCCCATCATCCCGGAGCAGATCCTTCAGCTCCGCGTAGTCGAAGTGGACCACGAACTCGCCGTCCGCGCCGGACGCGATGGCATAGGGGTTGAAGTAGATTTGCAGTCCGGTGGGCGAGAGCGTGAAGGCATCCACGCAGGTGTCGGCATCGGTGACGGCGCCCTGCGCTCGGCCCGGCGCGCCGCCCGCCGCGAGCTTCGGCACGCACCGCTGGCGCAACTCAGCCCGCCAGTTCACCTCGGGCCGGAGCAACTCCGCGAGCTCCAGCTCGCGCAAGCCGCGTTCGGTGGCGAGGAAGTTCGCCCCGCGCCAGTGCGAGTGGTTGCCGTTGCCGCCGACCTCGTCGTAGCTCCACACGCAGAAGCTCGCGAGGTTCGTGGTGAGTAGCCGCAGTTGCCAGTGCGCGTTCAACTCATGTGTGTTCATCAGCATGGGCTGGCGGAAGCGCAGATTCTCCCGCCAGAACTCCAGCGGCTCGGTGGTGAACTCCTCTGTCGCGGCCTCACACTGGCGGACAATCTCGCGGCCAATCGCAGCGTGAAACTCCGAGCCGTCCGGCAGCTTCGGAAACTGCGCGCGAAACTCCTTCGTCCCGCCCCAATGCCCCA
>CAIPBN010000101.1 GCA_903863315.1 uncultured Verrucomicrobiota bacterium
AGACGAGCCTCATCCAGACCGCCGGTCGCGCCGCGCGTCACCTCAACGGCGAGGTCATCCTCTACGCCGACGTGAAGACGCAGAGCATCCAGCGCTTTTTGGCCGTCTGCGAATACCGGCGCAAGAAGCAAGTCGCCTACAACACCGCGCACGGCATCACGCCCCGCAGCGTCACGCGCGTGATGGAGGACAGCCTTTCGTCCCAGAAGGAACTCCGCGACGTCGCCACCGGCATGCTGAACGAAGCCGCCGGCGACTTCGACGTGACCGAGACCATCCGCGAGTTGGAAGGCCAGATGATTGAAGCCTCGAACAACCTGGAGTTCGAGAAAGCCGCGCTCTTCCGCGATCAAATCAACGAACTGAAACGCATGGCCGGGGGCGAAGCCCCGACCCGCCAGATGAGCTACGGCAAGAAGCCCGCGAAGTCCCGCAAGACCGGGAAACCCACGTGGACGCCGAGGATTTAACGCAAGGACGCAAAGACGCGAAGGCGCAAAAGCCCCGATGGGGATAGATGGCGGCCAGCGTTCATCCCGCGTTGTTTCTTCTCCGCGCCTTTGCGTCCTTGCGCCTTTGCGTTGAAACGGGGCGCAACTTCACGGCACGCTCCGCCCGTGACTTCGATGGCCAAACAACTCCTCCGCTGGCTGGCCGTCCCGTCGCTCCTCATCGCCGCCTGCGTCTGCGTCGCTCTTAGCTCCTGCTCCACCGTTGAGCGCACCGTCTCCGCTCCGCCGGCTATCGTGGGCGCAACCTTTGTCGGCAACCAGGCCTGCGCCGACTGCCACACGAACTACGCCCGCACTTTTGCCGCCAGCGCGCACGGGCGCTTCCACTCGGACAGCCCGCGTCTCGCGGGCCAGACCGGCTGCGAGTCGTGCCACGGACCGGGCAGCAAGCACGTCCAGACAGGAGGGCAGGGGAGGGACAAGTTCATCGTCAATCCACGCAAGTCGCCGGAGACCTGCTTCGCCTGCCACGTTCAGACGCACGCGGAGTTCCGGCTGCCGCATCACCACCAAGTCCTCGAAGGCAAACTCCACTGCGGACAATGTCATGACGCACACGGTTTCGACATCCACAACCCCAAAGGCGGTCTCGCGCTCTCGCGGCTGAACGAGACGTGTGCCAGTTGCCACCGCGAGCAGAGCAAGACGCACGTTTTCGCTCACGAGGCGTTGCGCGAGGGCTGCGTCGCGTGTCACACGCCACACGGCTCCTTCACGCAAAAGCTTCTCCACCAGCGGGATGTTAATCTCTGCATCAAGTGCCACGCGCAGGTGCAGACCACCGCCGGGGAAATCGTCTTTGGCAACACCTCGCACACCGCGTTCATCCGTCGCGGCACCTGCTGGGCGGCCGGCTGCCATACGGCGGTGCATGGCTCAAACATTGACCCGAAGCTGAGATACTGATGAAACAGGTTTCAGGTCTCAGGCTTCAGCTATTGGTCACGCTCGTCATTGGTGCGGCGGATGCGATTGCGGCTGACCTGAGCCAGTTGCCGCCGCCTGCTGTTGCCCCGATTAGTTTCGTGAAGGACATCCAACCCATTCTCGAAACCTCCTGCCTGCGCTGCCACGGTGCATTGAAACCCAAGGGCGGTCTCCGGCTCGACACCCGTGACGCCGCACTGCGCGGCGGTGCCGGCGGCTTCGCGATCCTGCCGGGCCGCAGCGCGGAGAGCCGCTTGATTCACGCCGTCGCCCGCCTCGACGCCGAGACGCAGATGCCGCCCGTCGGCAAGGGCGAGCCGCTCACCACTGAGCAAGTTGGCAAACTGCGCGCGTGGATTGATCAGGGCGTGAAGTGGGATGAGGCCGCGTTCAGCCGCCAGCCGAAGATTGAGTTTTCTGTCTCACCCACGATTCGGGCCATTTCCGTCAGCGGCAACGAGGCGAGGTTCCGCGAGCACACGGGCCTGCGTCCCGGCGTCTCCGGCGGCGCGGCGAGCTTCTCCTACGCGCAGCAACTCGACGCGGACACGCACTTCTCGCTGTCGGGCCGGGCAATGGCGCGTGAAGAAGATTACGCCGTGAAGCTCTCGCTCGACCGCCGCGACGTGGGCTTCGTTCGCGCCGAATTCGAACAATGGCGGCGCTACTACGATGACACCGGCGGTTACTACGTGCCCTTCGCCACGCCGAGTTTACGGATCGGACGCGAGCTGTTCATGGACGGCGGGCGCGCGGCCTTCGATGTCGGTCTGACGCTGCCCGACTGGCCGCGCGTGACGCTGGGCTACGAATACCAATTCCGCGACGGCGCGCAGTCCACGCTGCACTGGGGAGATTCCACGCAAGGCGGCGTGACGCGGAACATTTACCCATCCTTCCGCTTCGTGGACGAGCAGACGCACATCCTGAAGCTCGACCTCGAACACGACTGGCGCGGCACGCACATCGAGAACAGCGCGCGTGTTGAGTTCTACGACCTGAGCACACTGAAGGAGCAGGCCGCGCCCGGCAGCGCGTTCGGCGGCACTGCCACGCCCTCGACTTTCGTGTTCGTGCGCGAGCAGGCGAGCCACTGGCAGGGGCAAAACGTGCTGCGGCTGGAGCGGCAGTTGCGCGACTGGCTCTTCGGTTCGGCGGGCTACCTCTACTCGCGCATGGAGGGCGACGCGGGTTTCCAGATGAGAACCGTGACGGCTGCGGGCGGTGGCGCGTTTGGCGAGCAATGGTTCGCCAACCAAATCCTGCTCGGCCGCGAGTCGCACCTGTTCAGCGCATCGGCGCTGGCCGGACCGTGGGCGAACCTTTCGTTCTCCGCCGTCGCTCAGAGCGAGTGGACGCGGCAGACCGGTCTCGGCGACGAGAACTTGCGCCTGGGCAATCCGGCGATTCCGTTCCTGTTCTCCGTGCCCATCACGCTGAGTTCCCAGCTCGACACGCACGCGACGACAGAGCAGTTCGGGCTGCGCTACACGGGCGTGCCGCACACGGCGTTGTTCGCGGAGGGGCGGTTCCAGCAGGAGGCGCGCGGCACGTTCGAGCGGCAGATCGGCGGTGCGGAGCCGTTCCTGCGCCGCACGGACGCGGACGCCGACGGAAAAGAGTTCCGTGCCGGCTGGAACACGTCGCCGTGGCCGGGCGTGACCTTCTCCGCCAGCTACAAGCGGCGCGAGCGGCGCACTGACTATGCGAACTCAGAATACGTCATCGCGGCGGGTGGCGGGCCTTATCCGGGATTCCTGCGGCAACGGGCCAGCAAAGGCGATGAGGTGGACGCCCGCGTGGCCTGGCGCGCCACTTCGTGGTGGCAAACGCACATCGGCTACCGGCTCGCCGCGACGGACTATGTGACGGCGACGTATGCTCTCGCGGGCACCACACCGGGCGGAGCGGTTTTCGCGGCGAACCACGACGCGCACACCTTCAGCATGGGCCACACGCACACGCCGTTCCGCCGCTGGACCCTGAATGCCAGCGCGAGCTACACCGACAGCCGCGCAAGCAGCGCGCAGAACGGCGTGGGCTCCGTGG
>CAIPBN010000102.1 GCA_903863315.1 uncultured Verrucomicrobiota bacterium
CTCATGCTCGCCGTCGCGCTCGGCAGCGCGCTCATCGGGCACTGGGACGAAGGCGCGATGCTCCTCTTCCTCTTCAGCATCTCCGGCGCGTTGGAGCACTACGCGATGGGCCGCACGCAGCGTGAGATTGGTGCGCTCTTCAAGGCCGCGCCCAAGACCGCCACCCTGCTCGACGACGCCGGCCATGAGCACGAGACGCCTGTCGCCGACCTCCAGCCCGGCGCGCGTCTGCTCATCAAGCCCGGCACGCAGTTCCCGCTCGATGCCGAGGTCGTGAAAGGCAAGACCGCCGCCGATGAATCCACGCTCACCGGTGAGGCCGCGCCGGTGGAGAAAAACGTGGGCGACTCCGTGCTGGCCGGCACGCTGAACCTCTGGGGTGCCGTGGAAGTGCTCGTCCTCCGCGCCGCCGGGCAAAGCGCGCTCCAGAAAATCATCCGCCTCATCCGCGAGGCGCAGCGGCTCAAGGCCCCTTCGCAGCGCTTCACGGACAAGTTCGGCAGCACCTACACCTACGCCATCACCGGGCTGGCGTTTGCGATGTTCTTCGTGTGGTGGCAGGGCTTCGGGCTGCCCGCGTTCACGAGCACGGCAGACACACAGAGCGCGTTCTATCGCACCATGGCGCTGCTGGTCGTAGCGTCGCCGTGCGCGCTGGTGCTCTCGATTCCCTCCGCCGTGCTCGCGGCCATCGCGTGGGGTGCGCGACGCGGCATCCTCTTCCGTGGCGGCGCGGCCATCGAACAGCTCGCGGACGTGAACGTCGTGGCCCTCGACAAGACCGGCACGCTGACGACGGGCGAGTTGCAGGTGGAGAAGGTCGAGAGCTTTCCCGCCGGTCGCGAGCAGGACATCGCCACGCTGGCCTGCGCGATGGAACGCCTTTCCACGCACCCACTTGCCCGCGCCATCACGCGTCATGGCAAACAACACGCCCTGCCGCCGCTCGCGCTTGACCACTTCGAGTCCATCACCGGCCTCGGTCTCCGCGCGCACCTGGGCGACAAAGTCTGCTTGCTCGGTCGTCGTGAACTTGTCCTGAGCAAGCTCCCGCGTGGCTCGCATCCTGATGCGCCACCGACTGCCGCTGGCATTTCCGAAGTCTGGGTCAGCGACGGCGAACTGCTTGGCCGCATCCTCCTGCGCGACGACATTCGTCCCCAAGCCGCCGGCGTGCTCACGGAACTCCGCCGCTCGGGCCTGCGCACTGTCGTTCTCACTGGCGACCGCCCCGAAGCGGCGGAGTTGCTCAAGCGTGAACTTCATTTCGACGAGCTTCGCGCCGGCCTCAAGCCCGAGCAAAAGGTCGGGGCCATCCACGAGTTCAACGCCGCCGGCCAACGCGTGGCGATGGTCGGTGATGGCGTGAACGACGCCCCCAGCCTCGCCGCCGCGCATGTGGGCGTAGCGATGGGCGCACGCGGTTCCGATGCCGCGCTGGAGCAGGCGCAAGTGGTCCTGATGCACGACCGCCTGGAGAACTTCCTCGCTGCCTATCGTCTCAGCCAGCGCGCCCGCGCGGTCATCCGGCAGAACGTAGTCATCTCCCTTGGCACCGTCGTCGTGCTCGTCAGCTTTGCGCTCTTTGGCAAAGTGCCGCTGACGCTCGGCGTCCTCGGCCACGAGGGCAGCACGGTCATCGTCGTGCTGAACAGCCTGCGCCTGCTGCTCTGGCCGCGCGCGTGACGGAGCGCATAGCCACACCATTTTCAACCACAGAGGCAAAGAGGGGCTTTCTGGATTCCTTCTCTGTGGCTCTGTGGTTAGATCGCCTTTTGCATTTCCCGCCGCCGGGCCGTCGCTATCCTACCGCCTCACCATGACACGCCCACTGGTCTTGTTCTGCCTCGCGCTTTCCGCCGCGACCGCCCTAGCCGCCGACGCCACCAAGGCCCTCCACGACTTCTTCGCTGCGGAGTGGGAGGACAGCATGCAGCGCAACCCGACGTGGGCCTCGCAGCTTGGCGACCGCCGCTGGAACGACCGTTGGGAAGACCTCACGCCTGCCGCCATCGAAGCCGAGCAGCGCCACAGTCAGGACGCGCTCGTTCGCCTGCGTAAGATTGACCGCAAGGCGCTCTCCCAGCGCGACCAGCTCAACTACGACCTCTTCGAGCACCGCCTCACGCAGTCCATCGAGGGGCACGCCTTCCGCTGGCATCTCGTCCCGCTCAACCAGCGCGGCGGCCTCCAGACTGAGGACGAGCTGGCCGACAGCCTGCGCTTCGAGACGGTGAAGGACTTCGAGGACTGGCTCGCCCGCCTGCGCGCCCTGCCCCGCTACGCTGCGCTGACTACTGACCTCATGCGCGAGGGCATTCGCGCGCGCATCGTCCACGCGAAGATCGTCATGCAGCGCGTGCCGGGACAAATCGAGAAACAGCTCGTCACCGACGCGGAGAAAAGCCCGTTCTACAAGCCGTTCGCGAACATCCCGAAAACCCTCGCTGCCGACCGCGACCGCTTGCAGGCCGAAGCCCGCGCCGTCATCACGCAACACGTCGTCCCAGCCTACCGCGCTTTCCACACCTTCTTCGTGAAGGAGTATCTGCCCGCGTGCTTCGACCAGGTGGGCTGCTGGCAGATGCCCGAGGGCGCCGCGCGTTATGCATTCGAGGCGAAGAAGTTCACCACCACCTCGCTCACACCGCGCGAGATTCATGAGCTGGGCTTGAAGGAAGTCGCCCGCATCCGTGCCGAGATGCTCGCTATAAAGGACAAGGTCGGCTTCAAGGGCGACCTGCCCGCGTTCTTCCAGTTCCTGCGCACCGACGCGCAGTTTTACTACAAGACGCCGCAGGAACTCCTCGTCGGTTACCACGCCATGTCGCGGCGCATTGACCCGTTGCTGGTGAAAGTCTTCAAGACCCTCCCGCGCATGCCCTACGGCGTGGAGGCCATCCCGGACAAAATCGCGCCCGACACCACCACCGCCTACTACCGCCCGCCCGCTGCCGACGGCTCGCGCGCGGGCACCTACTTCGTGAACCTCTACCGGCCCGAGACGCGCCCCAAGTGGGAGATGATGGCCCTGTCGCTGCACGAGGCCGTGCCCGGCCACCACCTGCAAATCGCGCTCGCACAGGAGCAGGGCGAGCTGCCCAACTTCCGGCGCTACGGCGGCTACACCGCGTTTATCGAGGGCTGGGGCCTCTACTCCGAATTCCTCGGCGAGGAACTTGGCCTCTACGCCGACCCTTACGACAAGTTCGGCCAGCTCACCTACGAGATGTGGCGCGCCGTCCGCCTCGTGGTGGACACCGGCATCCACTCGCTGAAGTGGGACCGCCAGCGCGCGATAGACTTCTTCAAGGCCAACGCACCCAAGCAGGAGAACGACATCACCAACGAGATTGACCGCTACATCAGTTGGCCCGGCCAGGCGCTCGCCTACAAGGTGGGCGAACTCAAGCTCAAGGAACTCCGCGCCCGCGCTGCGAAGGAGCTGGGGCCGAAGTTCGACGTGCGCGAGTTCCACGACATCGTCCTCCGCAACGGCGCGGTGCCGCTGGAGATTCTGGAGCGGTTTGTGGACCAGTGGATGAAGGAAAAGCAGACGGCCGCCAAATCGGCCGGCGCGTCTCGCATGACTTCTGGTTGAACTGATTCCGCTTCAACGGCATCACCGGAGCTAAACCCCAAACAGGTAGTCAATGAGGCGGTCGAGGTGAGCGCTCATGACTTGCGCGAGGGAGACACCGGGAGGCAACTCAACCGGCGGTCGGCTGGTCCGCCGTTTCACATTCAGCCGGATCAACCCGTGTTCGTTCGCGCAAAGCTGCAAGCGATGGAGGGAAAACTTTCTGCCAATCCGGGCGGTCATGCAGCGAAGCAAGAGCACTGCAAATGCCAGTCGCACTTTTCTGGTGCTCGCCCCGATGCGCGGGTCAGGGCTGGTTTAACCACGGAGACACATGGAATGACACGGCTGAATATCCAGCCGCGAAAGGGCGCAGCACGCCCAGAGAGAAAATACAGCAGCGGCTTATCTGTGCGGCCTTTGCGCCCTCGGGTGGCAATCCCATCCGTGTTTATCCGTGGCCATCCGCAGTTAAACTCCCCCGTGGTCAGGGCGCGGCGGGGGGTGTGATCTTGTTGCCGAGGCGGAAGAACTGCCAGAAGGCGTCAAGCTGCTTGACGGTGTCGCCGCCGAGC
>CAIPBN010000103.1 GCA_903863315.1 uncultured Verrucomicrobiota bacterium
CAGCGCGTGGCGGCGCTGAATGAGGGCAGTCCCAACGCGCATTGCATCCTCACTTCCCCGGACAACCGCTTTGTCTATGTCCCCTACGTGAAGGAGAACAACGCGATCTTCCAATACCGCTTCGACGCGGGCACTGGCGGGTTGACCCCGCTCGCCACGAAGAACGCGAACCCGCCCGCCGGCACCGGCCCGCGGCACATGGCGTATCATCCCACCCAGCCGATTTTATACTTCAGCAACGAGCAGCATCTCGGCGTCTCGGCCTACAACGTGGAGTCCTCGGGCCAGCTCAAGCTGCGGCAGATTTGCGACGCCGTGGGCAAGGACACGCCCAAGGACGGCGTGAGCTCGTCGGACATCGTCATCACGCCGGACGGGAAGTTTCTCTTCGCGGGTCTGCGCGGACACACGCGGCCGTTTGACTGGATCAGCCGCTACCGGGTGAAGCCGTCGGGCGAGCTGGAGCTGCTGGGGCTGACTCCGGCAGACAAGCTGCCGTGGGGCATGGGGCTGTCGCCGGATGGCCGCCATTTGCTGGCCGCCGCGTTCGATGGCGCGACGCTCTCCGCCTACCAGATCACCGAGACCGGTGAGCTGACCAAGGCCGGAAGCCTGGCGTGGGAGAAGCAGATATTCTGCATCGTGGCGCGCTGAGCCTTGCGCATGGCTGCTGGCGCGTTCGCGCGAGAGCAGGGACGTTCGGGAAGGACACTCCTGCAACCAGCGAGAAGACTGTCTCCATCTTGAGTGCCGTCATCTGCGGAGAGGGGGGAGCTGACGCCTGGCGGAGAGGGGGGGATTCGAACCCCCGGTGGTGTTACCCACGCACGCTTTCCAGGCGTGTGCCTTAAACCACTCAGCCACCTCTCCAACCTCGGCCCGAACCGTGACGCGAAGCCACGCTTCAAGGGCGGCCATTTTGCGAGGATTCCGAAGCGCGGCAAGCGGATTCGCCGGGAAGAGCGGCGACCGAGGGAAGGAAACGGAGTCGGCTCGACTTAGATCAACGGGGCGATGGCAACCGCTCTCTGTGTTTTCTTCATCCGGTTTCACCCTGCCCGGAACGCCTCGAAGTCGGGGTGACGGGCCGAAAGGCGCTGCGCCGTTAAGGCTGCCGCTTGCCCTTCTTCGCCGGGGCATCCGTCGGTGCCTCGCCATACTGCGGGGTGTGCGGCCAGGGAATGGCGTGGGCGCGCTTGGCCCAGGCTTCCCACTTGGTAATGAGTTCCTTGAGCTTGGCCGGTTCGACGCTGGCGAGGTCGCGGGTTTCGGTGCGATCAGCGACCATGTCGTAGAGTTCCCATTTACCGCCGGGGCCTTTGGCGACGAGCTTCCATTTTCCATCGCGGGCGGCGCGGTTGCCTTCGTGTTCGAAGAAGATGGGTTCGGTGCGTGGTAGCGGCTGGTTGGCGAAGGCGGCGCGGAGGCTGACGCCTTGCATCGGCGTGATGCGTTCGCCGTTCAACTCGGCAGGATACTTCGCGCCGGCGAGGTCAACGGCGGTGGCCATGAGGTCAATGAGATGACCGGGCTGCGTGCGCAGTTCGCCGCGCGCGGCGATGCCTTTGGGCCAGTGCGCGACGAGTGGCGTGCTGATGCCTCCCTCGTGGACCCAGTGCTTGTATTCGCGGAAGGGCGTGTTGCTCACGTTGGCCCACTCGCGACCGTAGCCGTGGTAGGTGTCCGCGCCGCCGGGCATGACGCCGTAGCCCTGGCGCATCGGATAGCCGTCGCGGGTCTGTTTGGGAATCATGTCGGGCTGGAGGTAATCCTTCGCCAGCGGTGGCAGCGTGGGCTGGTCTGCGCGCGGCGTGACGGGGCGTTGCGCGCGGCCCATGCCCTCGGCGCAGCCGCCGTTGTCCTGCAAGTAGCA
>CAIPBN010000104.1 GCA_903863315.1 uncultured Verrucomicrobiota bacterium
CTCCATGCAGGCGGCGACGGCGTGCGCGCTTTCCAGCGCGGGGATGATGCCTTCAAGCTGCGCGAGCTTCATGAACGCGGCCAGCGCCTGATCGTCTGTGGCGTAGCCGTATTCCACGCGGCCTTCATCACGGAGCCATGCGTGTTCGGGGCCGACCGCGGCGTAGTCGAGGCCGGCGCTGACACTGTGGGTGGATTGAATCTGGCCGAACTCGTCCTGGAGGATGTAGCTACGTGTCCCTTGCAGCACGCCGAGCGAGCCGCCTTGAAAACGCGCAGCGTGCTGCTCGGGCTGGATGCCCAGACCGCCGGCTTCCACGCCGAGCATCTTCACCGAGGTGTCGTTGAGGAACGGGTAGAACAGCCCGATGGCGTTTGAGCCGCCGCCGACGCAGGCAATGAGCAGGTCGGGCAGGCGCTCCTCCTGCTCCAGAATCTGCCGCCGCGCCTCGTCGCCGATGATGCGCTGGAAATTGCGGACCATCACCGGATACGGATGCGCACCGTAAGCCGTGCCGAGGATGTAGTGCGTGCTGCGGATGTTCGTGACCCAGTCACGCATGGCCTCGTTGACGGCTTCCTTGAGGGTTTGCTGGCCCACCTTGACCGGCACCACGTCCGCGCCGAGCATTTTCATCCGGAAGACGTTGAGCTTCTGCCGCTCACAGTCCACCGCGCCCATGTAGATGATGCACTTCATGCCGAACATCGCGGCCACCGTGGCCGTGGCGACGCCGTGCTGGCCCGCGCCGGTCTCCGCGATGATGCGGGTCTTGCCCATGCGCTTCGCGAGGAGGATCTGGCCCATCGCGTTGTTGATCTTGTGCGCGCCGGTGTGGTTCAGGTCTTCGCGCTTGAGGTAAATCTTCGCGCCGCCCAGCTCGCGGGTGAGCCGCTCGGCGAAGTAAAGTGGCGACGGCCGGCCGATGAACTCGCGGAGGTAGTAACTCAGCTCGCGCTGGAACTCCGGATCGTGCTGCGCGCGGAAATACTCGTTCTCCAGCTCCTGAAGCGGATGCACGAGGGTTTCGGGAACGTAACGTCCCCCGAACGGCCCAAAGTGGCCTTGGGCGTCAGGAACGGCCGGTGTGGCGATGCTGCTCATGGCGGGAAGCTAAGGCGCAGACGCCCAAGGTCCAAGTCACAAAACCAGCCCACACCAAAGCCGGCCGCCGCACGCTCAGTAGGGCAGCGGGAATTTCGCGGTCAGCTCACGCACGCGGGTGCGGACCCGGTGCGCGGTCTCGATGTTTTTGATGTCGAGGAGCACCTCGGAGATCATGTCCGCGATGGCGGCCATCTCCGCTTCCTTCATACCGCGCGTGGTGGAGGCCGGCGTGCCCAGGCGAATGCCGCTGGCCTGGAAGGGCGAGCGGGTCTCGAAGGGAATCGTGTTCTTGTTGGTGGTGATGCCGGCCTCGTCGAGGGCGATCTGGCTTTCCTTGCCGGTGATGCCACGCGCGCCGACGTCCACCAGCATGAGGTGGTTGTCCGTGCCGCCGGAGACGAGGCGGAAGCCGTTGCGGAGCATGCCGGCGGCGAGGGCCTTGGCGTTCTTCACGATCTGCTCCTGATAGGCCTTGAAGGTGGGCTGAAGCGCCTCGTGGAAGCACACGGCCTTGCCGGCGATGACGTGCATCAGCGGGCCGCCCTGGATGCCGGGGAAGGCCTGTGAATCAATTTCCTTCGCATACTTCGCCGGACAGAGGATGAGGCCGCCGCGCGGACCGCGCAGGGTCTTGTGCGTGGTGGTGGTGACAAAGTCCGCATGCGGCACGGGGCTGGGATGGACGCCGGTGGCGACCAGGCCGGCGATGTGCGCGATGTCCGCCAGGAGCATCGCGCCGACTTCACGGGCAATCTCGCCCATGCGCTTGAAATCAATGATGCGCGGATAGGCGCTCGCGCCGACGGTGATCATCTTCGGCTTGTGCTCGCGGGCCATGGCGGCGAGCTGATCGTAGTCGATGCGCTCATCCTCCTTGCGCACACCGTAGTGGACGATCTCGAAGAACTTCCCGGAGAAGTTGGCCTTGTTGCCGTGCGTGAGGTGGCCGCCGTGGCTCAAATCCATGGTCAGCAGCTTGTCGCCGGGCTTCAGGAAGGCGAAATAGACGGCCATGTTCGCACCGGATCCGGAGTGCGGCTGGACGTTGGCGTGCTCGGCCCCGAAGAGCTGCTTGGCGCGCTCGATGGCGAGGGATTCCACCACGTCCACGTTTTCGCAGCCACCATACCAGCGCTTGCCGGGGTAGCCCTCGGCATACTTGTTGGTGAGGACGGAACCTTGCGCCTCCATCACGGCCGGGCTGGTGAAGTTCTCGCTGGCGATCAGCTCGATGTTCTCCTGCTGCCGCTGGCGTTCCTTGGTGATGGTTTCAGCGATGGCGGGGTCCACCGCCGACAGACGCAATCCGATGTTTTGTTCCATTTTCTTGACTCTCCGTTCATGACGCCCGCCCTCAAACTCGGTGGCGAGAAACGCGTCCACAATTCGTTTGCCCTCCTCGGGCGAAGTCTGGCGCTGGCCCAAGCACAGGACATTGGCGTCGTTGTGCTGGCGGGTGAGGGTGGCCATCTCCTCGTTGAACACGAGCGCGGCCCGGACCCCGGGCACCTTGTTGGCTGTGATGCTCATGCCCACGCCACTGGTGCAGCAGAGCAGGCCGAAATCGGCCTGGCCTTCGGCGACTTGCTCCGCCACGAGCTTGGCGTAGTCCGGATAATCGGTGGACTCGGTGGAGTGCGTGCCGAAGTCCACCACCCGGACATGCCTGTCCTCTAGATGCTTTTTCAACGCATCCTTGAGCCGAAGTCCGCCGTGATCAGCCCCCAAGGCAAAGGTGATGGCCCGTGCGGTGCCGGGTCCGTCGCCGTTTTGCTCCACGAAGCGCAGGACGGACTCGATGCCCTGCTCGATCTGGTCGCGGCAGTTGAGGTAAACCTCCAAGTTGCCGCCAATGGGATCCGCGATGTCCTTCTCCCAGAAGTCGAGCGTGTCATCGAACTCTCGCAGCACGAAGGTCTTCTCCTCCGCCTGCGGGTAAAGCAGCGTGACCGCCTCGACGTGACCGCGTGTCATGCCAAAGATGTAATCCGCCTCCTGCACCATCGCGCCCGTGAGCATCCGGCTGCGCTGACCGGTGATGTCGATGCCCAACTGTCTGAGCGCGCTGACCGCGTGGGTGCTGGGGGACTGGCCGTTGATGGCCCCAACCCCGGCCGAGATGACGCGGTAGCCGCCGCGAGCCTTTACCGCATGTCGGAACAAGCCTTCCGCCATGGGGCTACGGCAGATGTTTCCGGTGCAGACAAACAGGATGGTTTTGGTGCGCGCCAAGCGGATTTAAGATGAAGGCGCGAGGGAGTGAGCGTCAACGGCGAAATCCCCGGCGGCAGGCCGGCTGCTCCTTGACTCGCTGAAGCCTCGGCACCGGCCCGGTTTCAGTTCATGGGATTGGTCGGAATAACCCCCAGGCCGCCGATGCGCTCCGCCTGCACATGGGCGTCAAAAAAGAGGTAGTTCCGCGCATTCCCGTGCGGCGGCCGGGTCGGCAATTGCCCCCGCCAGGTGTTGGCTGTGTTCGTGACATTCATCTGATCCGGCTCGGTGATGAACCAGATGCGGGCCGGGTTGGCCAAGCCCTCCACCATCGACATGCGCATGGGGCCGACTTGAAGGACGGCGGGATCGGGGTAACCAAAGGGGCGATAGGTGGTGCCGCCCACCGAAAAATTTTGAATCATGTAGTCTTGCCGATTGGCAAGAGTCGTGACCGTCGGGGCGACCCGGTAGAAGCCCGGACAGAAAAATACCTTGGCCGTGACCGTGGTCGCTGAAGGCCGGGGCAGTCCCAAGTAAGGCGCGGTGTAATAAATCAACTGGTCAGTTGCGCCGGTGTTATAGTCGGCCTGCTGGCCGCTCCAAAGCCCTGATCCATTGGGCAGTCCCGTCCGTGGCGTCTGCCCGCACAGCCACTCATAGTCGCCTGCATAAAGCTGCACCGCCATGCCCGTCTGACGCAGGTTGGACATGCACTCGGTCTGCGTGGCCTTGGCCTTGGCCTTGGACAAGGCCGGTAAGAGCATCCCCGCCAAAATGGCGATGATGGCGATGACCACGAGCAATTCGATGAGCGTAAAGGCGCGCTGCCTAGGTTGGTTGAGCATGGCGAAGAGTTACACCAGCATGGCCAGCCCGGCAAGTGCTAGCACGGGAAGGCCAACTTACCTGCCTGCCGCTAACGGGGCACGGCCCGGATGTCGAACTCATTCTTGCCACCCACCACTGCCCGGCCGGAGATCCAACCCGGTGACAGTCCTGAGGCGGGATTATTGGTAGCCGGTCCCGCCGGGGCAGCACTGGCGCCGGCCATGGGTTTCTCCTTCTTCATCGCGGTCCGGACCTCCAGTTGGGGTGCCTCCGAGCGGGCCGTGAGCAACGCCGGCGCGTCCGCCGCCGGGGTGGTTGCCGGCTGCCACTGACCGCGAAACTCGACGGACTGGTTCAGTTTGCGGTTCAGTCCGCTGGCAACAAACCAATACGTTCCCGCCTGCGTTCCGCCCTGCGCCGCAGTCACGACGCGCTCCTTGAGCTCGCGAACTTCGTCAGCCGCAGCTTTCCTCCGGGCGGCCTCGACCGTCTCCGGCACCACGGTGCCTTCATAGGTCGAGCCATCGCCGTCCACGATGCGCACCCGGTCCCCAATGCGCTCGAAGGCGAAATCCTGCATGACTTGGGGAATCGGCGGGGAGTTGAAGTTCTGCCGGTAGCCCGACCGCTCGTCCACTTGCTGAAAACGCTTCAGCACTGTCGGAACGGTCGCGCTGCTGGCATGGGAGAACGACAGGGCGACGGCTCCAGTGGGCGCGGCACCGGCCCCTCGCGGGCTGGAGGCCGGTGGCGTGGCCGGTCGCGCAAGCGCGTCCGCCAGCTGACCCTTGGCCAATTCCGGAAGCTTGAAGTCCGCCAACGCCACAGGCCCCCCCGCCACGCTGGAGGCGGCTTGCGGTTCCAGCGCTTTGGCCAGCGGCGCGGCAGCACCGGCAAATCCGCCTGAAGGCACCGATGTTTTATCCGCCCCCAGGGACAAAGCCTTGTTCTCTCCAGAGCGCCCAGCGCGTGACGAATTCTGCGGCGACGCAACCATGGAAGCCGCCGCGCTTTCTGCCTTGGCCTCAGTGGTGGCCATCGTTGGTGTGGGATTTGCGACCGCAGCCGCCAGGCGCTCCACCTCCGCCTGCGGGGCAGCGGTGGGCCGGGGCGCAGCGACTGAGCGTGTCATCGGCGCTGGGGCTGCTTCACGGAAGGCGACCACCGGTTTCCGTGCCGGCAGTTCCGCGCTCTTCTTGGACGCAGCGTCCCGGACGACTGCCGCGCGATCTTGCTCAACTCCAGCCGGAGCCGCTGGCGGAGCGGGCGGGGCGGGCAGCGCGTCGGAAAAAGCCCGTGCCTGCTCCTGTTGCCGCGGGTCGTTGCGCAGCACGGCCATGACCAGCATCAAGCAGGCGAACATCGCTCCGCCCCAGATGAGCCGCTGCCGGTGCCGGGTGAAGAATCCGGGCTGCTGATGCGACATCACAAAGGAGCGCACGAAGTTCTTCGCCGCCTCTTCGGAGCTGAGCAGCGGGCGACTGGCCGAGCGCGCCACCTCGCCCTGCAACATTCGCCGGGTGGCCGGATGCAGCTCCTGCGGGGCGCCCGCCTGCTCGCGCCGGCGCTGCTTGTAGGCCAGCAGTTCCTTCTCTATGTCGCGTTGGGGTTCGTTCGACATGCGGCGTCAGTGGGTGAGCGGGACAACGACACCAGCTTCAAAGCGGTGCCCACGCCTCGTGGCCGGGCCCTGCCAGGGAGGCCGCCCGGTTTGCTTGTGGCGTGAAATTCTGGAGCTCGGCTTCATGTTGCTGGCGGGTTAGACGGGGAAACCGGCGGTTTCACCCCGGTCAATATGGGACGGGCGATTTCCTCCAGCTTGTCGAGGCACTTGCTCAGGCGTGAGGAGACGGTCTTTTCATTCAAGTGCAGCGCCCGGCTGATCTCGTCGTAGCTGAGGTCCGCGAAGTAGCGGAGCTCGATGATTTCCTGGCACGGCCCGCCCAGCTGGCTCAGCGCGTGGCCCACCAGCCAGGCGCGCTCCGTGTTCAACAACGTGCCGTCCGGAGCGGGGGCATGGCTGGGTGCGTCCAGCATGAGCCCGGTTTCCGGGTCTTCCGCGTGCAGAGACAGCGGTGCGCGGCCCCCGCCGCGCTTGGCGGCGCGCACCTTTTCGAGATGATCCCGCGCCTTGTTGCCGGCGATGCGGAACAGCCACGTCTGCAACTGGCAGTCGCCATGGAAGCTGCTGATGTGCTTGATGACGGAGAGGAAGGTTTCCTGCGCCAGCTCGTCGGCGTCCTCGCGTGAGAAATCCGGCGACAACTGGAAGACATACCGCGCCACCGCCGCGTAATGCTGGTCGAACAGCTCGTCCCATGCGCGCGCGTCGCCACGACGGCAACGTGCGACCAGCTCGGACTCGCCAGCGGAACTCATGGGCGGTAGCCTACCAAGCCTGTCCTTTCGCTGGCGAGTCCGCGGTGCCGCCTCACGGGCTGAGAAGCCCGCCTTGAGCTTTGACAGCGCTCCCCTGATATTGGGCGCGCTGTTCCCACCGGGCTTGGCCGCCCGGACACGTCGGCAGCCGTGGCAGAGTTTGCGCATGCATGAAGATCTTGATCGTAGATGACTCGGAGACTTTCCGACAATCGGTGGTGCATCTGCTCACACTCCGGGGTCATGAAGTCCTGGAGGCGGCGGATGGCCTCTCCGGCGTGAAGATGGCCCGCGCGCACCTCCCCGACGTCATCGTCAGTGACATTGTCATGAGCCAGGTGGACGGCTACGCCATGACGGCGGTGCTCCGCCAGCACTCCGCCACGGCGGACATCCCGCTGGTGTTGATGACCGGGGCCGCCGACCTCCAAGGCATGCGCAAGGGCATGACTTTGGGCGCGGATGACTACATCGCCAAGCCGTTCAACATGGACGAACTCATCGCCATCCTGAACCAGCGGGTCCACCGTCGCCAGGCCATGCTGAAGGAAATGGACCGGAAACTCTCTGCGCTGGGGAAGGACATCCATGTTGGGCTGCCAGCCGGGCTGCAAACCCAGTTGGACCAAATCCTGCAAACCTCCCGCATGCTGGCCAGCACCACCCCGGCCCGCAGTGCCCCCGAGACAGCCCACCTCGCCGAATCCATCCATGCGGCCGCGCGGCAGGTCGAGCGGCTCACGGTGAACCTGTTTCTGCACGCGCAGCTCGCGCTCTTCGGCACGGATCCGGAGCAGTTGAAAGCCCTCCGTCAAGCGCACTTCACCGGGGCGGAAAGCGCCGTCGGCTTGCAAGCCCGCCTGCAGGCCGATGCTGCCGGCCGGAGCTCGGACCTGAAGCTCAAACTCGCCCCATGCACCGTGGCCATGGCCGAGCCGCACTTGGCCAAGCTGGTCGCGGAGCTGGTCGCCAACGCCTTTCAATTCTCACCCCTGCACACCCCGGTCAACGTCCAGTGCCTGGATGATGGCCATAACTTTCTTCTGACCGTCGCGGATCAGGGCCCCGGCATTCCTGCTGAAAAAACCACCCAAATCCTGCAATCGGAAACGCCCCGGATGGTCCAGTCCGGCACCGGCCTGGGCCTGCCCATCGTCCGCCGCCTGATCGAGCTGCACGGTGGCAAGCTGGTCATCAACAGCGAACCTTCCAAGGGCACCACCATCCGCGTCAGCCTGCCCGCCAGCCCGCCGCCCGCCGTGCCACAGCAAAGCGCCCCGGAGGCGCAACTCGGGTAAGCCGGCTGCACATGCACTCCACTCCACCCCGCATGCGGCACCGACTGCTTTCTAGTTTTCAAGCCTTGCAAAGCTGCTAGACTCCGCCCCGTCATTCCCACCACGTCACCACTCTTTCATCAATGACTCTGCCATTCCGCTTCAGCCGCAGCCGCACCGTTGCCATGTGGGCGCTGTGTGCCGCCTTCATCCCCCTGACCGCCTGCAAAAAGGAAGAGGCCGCCCCGGCCGCCGCGCCCGCTCCCGAAGCGGCCGCTCCGGCGGCCACCGCTCCCGCGACCGAGGCTCCCGCCAAGCCCGACCCCACGACGCCGCTCACCGCCAAATGGCCTGCTGGCAAGCGCCTCCTCGTCCGCACCGAGACGCAGACCGAGCTCGAAATGGGCGCACCGGGCACCGCTGTCGTCAACAAGACCGAGAGCCAGCTCGTGCAGGACATCGCCTTCATCCCGCTCGCGGAACGACCCGGCGGCGGCTCCGAAGTCGAAGTGCAAATCACCTCGGTCACCGTGGAAAACCGGGGCGGTGGCAAAGTCGTCTCCAGCTTCGACCCCAAGTCCGATCCTAAGATGGACGCCCGGAACGCACTGTCCCCCACCCTCCGCAAGCTCATTGGCACCAAGCTCAAGTTTCACACCCTGGCCGACGGCAAGATCGAGAAGGTGGACGGCGTTCCGCAGCTTCTGAGCCGGCTGAACACCGGTGCGACGCCGCAAGCCATGTTCCTGGTGCGCAGTCTCGTCAACGAGGATGCCATCAAGAGTTGGAACACCCTGCACTTGGGCCTGCCCGCGCAACCCGTCGAGCCCGGCACTGCCTGGGAGGTCAAACGCGACGTTCCCTTTGGTCCGACCAAGTTCACCCTCGCTGGCACCAACACCTTCAAGGCCTGGGCCCAGCGCAACAACAAGCGCATGGCCCAGCTCGTCTTCACCGGCACCATGACCACGAAGGAAGGCGCCACCAGTCCGGTGACCCTCGGCGAAGGCGCCACCGTCACTGGCACGTCCTGGTATGACCCCGACCTCGGCGTCATCGAGGAAGCCGAGTCGCTTTCCCAATTCACCGTCAACGTCGCCCAAGCCACCGGGCAGACCATGAGCTCAAAATACAAGGCCAAGCAGACCAGCAAGCTCGTCGAGCTCAGCGATTCCAGCTCCGGCACCCCCGCTGTCTCTGAGGCCAACGCCCCGGCAGCCACCGCCGCCCCCAAAACCGCCGCCCCCAAATAACCCGGCCCAAGGCCGCGAGATTATGAATGCCAAAACCTTCCTCGTCATCTCGCTGTTCCTGAATCTCGGCCTCGCCGCCGCGCTGCTCCGGCCCACCGCGCCCGCTCCGACCGCCGTTCCGCCGGTGGCTGCCCCTGAAGCCACACCCGCTCCACCGGTCACCGCCCCCGCCCCCCGCCCGCGCACCGTCACCCAAGTCGTCACCAACACTCTCAGCCAGAAGTTCGACTGGAACGCGGTCGAGTCCGACGACTACAAGAAATACATCGCCAACCTCCGCGCCATCGGCTGCCCCGAGGAGACCATCCGCGACATCATCACCGCCGACGTCAACAAGCTCTACGAAAGCCGGCGCAAAGCCCTGGCCGGCCCGCCGAAGAAGTTCGAGTTCTGGAAACCCGGCGTGATGATGGGCGGTGCCGTGGACCCCGAACGCACCGAAAAGGAGCGTGCCCTCAATCTCGAGAAGCGCGCCCTGCTCACCGAGCTGCTGGGCTCCGCTCCGGACGAGAAGCCCGACCTCCTCGCCAGCACCGCGAACCAGCTCGAAGCCATGTTCGATTTCCTCCCCTCGGACAAGCGCAACAAGGTATTCGAGACGATGCAGGACATGCAGACCAAGATGCAGAAAGCCATGAAAGGCGGCACGCCCGACCCCGACGACTTGCGCAAACTGATGAAGGAATCCGAGGCCACGCTGGCCAGCCTGCTCACCCCACAGGAGCTGCTCGACTACAACCTGCGCTTCTCCATCACCGCCAACACCATGCGCATGCAGCTCGCCGGCTTCGAGCCCACCGAGCAGGAGTTCCTCGAGATCTACAAGCGCCGGAAAGCCTACGACGACGAGTTCAGCGGCGGCTTCGGCGGCCCCCTGAACCTCAAGGGCGAGGAGAAGCAACGCCAGCAGACCGCTGAGAAGGCCCTGGAGGATCAGGTCAAAAACCTCCTCGGCGGCGACCGCTACACCGACTACACCCGCGCCAAGGACTATGCCTACCAGGCCATGTATCGGGTCGCCGACCGCGAGGGCCTCGGCAAGGAAGCCGCGTTGAAAGTCTATGACATGAAGAAGGCCGCCGAGGATCAGGCCAAGCAGCTCCGGAACGACAAGAACCTCTCCGCCGACCAGCGCACCGCCGCCCTTCGCGCCATCCGCGACGAGACCGAGCGCTCCGTCAAAAATGTCTTCGGAGAAAAAGGCTTCACCACCTACGAACGCAACAACGGCACCTTCTGGCTCAAAGGCATCGCTCCCGATGTTGCGGTGCCCAAACCATGAGTCGCACCAAAGCCAGCGACGTCCGCCAGCCTTGGCCATCGCTGCGTTGTCCCCAATCTCCAAGTGAACCGGCTGGACGGGCCGCGAGGTTCCACTAACCTCCGGCGCATCACATGACTCCCGGTTCCTCCTATCGCCCCGGCCGCGAGATCGCGCGTGGCGGCATGGGCGCGGTGCTGGATGCGCGGGACAACAAGCTCGGGCGCAGCGTGGCCATGAAGGTCATGCTGCGACGCAACGCCAGCGAGGAGGAGCAGCAGCGCTTCCTGCAAGAAGCCCGCGTGCTGGGTCAGCTTGCGCATCCCAACATCGTCCCCGTTCACGACGTGGGCACCGATGAGCAAGGCCGCCTCTTCTACACCATGAAGCTGGTGCAGGGTGTCACGCTGCACGAGGTCATTGGCAAGCTGAAGGCCGGGGACAAGGACACGCTCGCCAAGTATCCGCTCAACGCGTTGCTCACCATCTTCCAGAAAGTCTGCGACGCCGTGGCCTTCGCACACTCGCGCGGGGTCATCCACCGGGACTTGAAACCGCAGAACATCATGGTGGGCGAGTTCGGCGAAGTGCTGGTGATGGATTGGGGCTTGGCGAAGATTTTGCCCGGCAGTGCGGCGTCTGAGGAAGCAAGCAAGACCCTGCCTCTGCGCGGCCAATTGGGCCAGACCGGGCCCACGGGCACGCTGCCGCTCAACTCTCCCGCCGAGGAGCAGGCCACGCTGGTTTCCGGCGAAGACCAAGCCACCGTTGCCTCCGGCACCGGCAGTGCCTCGGCTCCCAAGCTGGCCTTTGGTTCCCAACAGCCGGAGCCGGCCGCGCCCAGCGGCACCTATGCCACGCTGGAAGGCGCGGTGATGGGCACGCCGCACTTCATGAGTCCGGAACAGGCCGAGGGCAAGATTGCCGAGCTGGACGGCCGTTCGGACATCTTCTCGCTGGGCGGCATCCTCTACGCCCTGCTCACGCTGCGCCCGCCGGTGGAGGGCGATTCACTGGAGGAGATTCTGTCCAAGGTGCGCAGCGGGACCATCGCGCCGCCCACGGCCTTCAACATTCCGAGTTCCACCACGCAGGCCAAGGCCAGCGCAAGCGGCGCAGTGACCGAGCCGCGCAAGATTCATCCGTTGCCGCACTGCCCTGACGGGAAGGTGCCCGCCGCGCTCTCGGCCGTGACAATGAAGGCGCTGACGCGGGACAAGCTGCGGCGGTATCAGACGGTGGCGGAGTTCACGCGAGACATCGTGGCGTATCAGGGCGGCTTTGCGACGAGCGCGGAGGATGCCAACGCGCTGACCTTGCTGCGGCTGTTCATTCACCGGCACAAGGCGCTGACGGCTGCTGCCTCCCTGATCGTGCTGCTTACCATTGGCTTCCTGTTCAAAGTGAACGCTGAGAAGCGAGCTGCACAGGAAGCCGCTGTGCGGGCCACTGAGGCAGAGCGCGTGGCTGAAGCAAACTAGCAGAAAGCCAAGACCAGTGCCGCCGAGGCAAAGGCCGAGGCCGACCGTGCGACGAAAGCCGAAGCCGCCGCCGTGCAGGAAAAGGAAGCCGCCCGCCAGGCACTCGCGAAGTCCGCGCTCAATCTCGCCGAGGCGGCGATGCGTGAAGGCGATGGCGCGGCGATGCAGGCGGCGCTCGGCGATGTGCCCGACGATCTGCGCGATTCGACGTGGAATTATCTCTTCGAGCAGTCGGACACTTCCATCGCCCGCGTGCGCACGGGCACGACTTACATCCATAGTGTCGCCGCGCATCCCCGGCGGCCGGGTGTCTTCGCGGTGGCGGATGGCTTGCGCAAAGTTTCCCTCATCGACGTGCGCACCGGCACACGTTTGCTGGAGTTCACTCCCGGTTTGAAAAGAAACCTCAGCGGCTTGCTTCCCATGGCTTTCTCGCCGGACGGCGATCGCATTGCTATCGGCATTGGGGAGGCGACCGGTGGCATCGTCATCCATGACGCGCGGGATGGAAAGAAGCTGCTGGCGTGGGACGCGCCCAGTAGCGAGCGGCTTGAGTTCAGCCCCGACGGCAAGCTGCTGCTCCAGACCGAGCCTCCCGCGAAACAAATCTACCTCTGGGATGCGAACGAGGGCAGGCTTGCGTGGTCCTATCCGCAGGAAAAAGGCGGTGCCGTGCATGGCGTCTTCAATCCGGATGGGCAGCAGGTCGTCACCACGGAATTCAAGGACAACCTCCGCCTGGTCAATGCGCGCGACGGCACGCTCATCCGTGCGCTGCCTCGCAGCCGCAGCGCGGTCTCCGCTCTGGCGATGGATCCCGATGGCACGGTCACGGCGGTTGGTGAGAGAGGCATGGCACTGCGCATCGACCTGCGCAACGATCGTGTGCTGGCGGACTTTCGCGCGAGCGACCGGCGCATTGATCACGTCGCCCTCACGCCTGACGGCAGGCGGATCGTGACGGCGGTCTCGCTGCCGGACGGGAGGCAGGACATCCGCCTCTGGCATGCGAATACCGGAGCCCCCGTGCAAACGATGCTCGGCGGCAGCGGCAATTTGATGCAGATCAGCGTGCATCCACTCTCCGGCGAACTGGTGGTGACCGGTCAAAACACCCGCGCATGGAGCCTCACCGGATCGCCCGAGAAATGGAGGCTGCAGTGCTATTTCGAGACACGCACGGCCTTCGTGGGTTCGGACGATGTGATTTTTGCGCCAGCCAACAATGGCGGGCTCGTAAAACTCCAGTCCGGCTCTTCCACCGTTATGTGGAAAGCCCCTGGCTATGCCCGCCAGGCGACGGTCAGCGCGGATGGGCATCTCGCGGCCTTCGGTCCAGTTAACTCCGTCCAGCCAATCATCTTGCTGCGCAACCCCGGCCCAGCGGCGGAGCAGATCGGGAGTTTTAATCCGAAGTTCGCCTCCCAACTTCTGCGCCTCAGCCCATCGGGCGACCGCCTTGCGGTGATCGAAGGCTTGAACGGGGGCATGGAGTTGCTGGACACCGCCACGGGCAAGGAACCGGTGAAGCTGGAACGCAAGGACGTGAAGAAGTATTGGGATTTCGGCTGGCTCGATCACCAGCGCCTGCTCGGGCTTTTGACGGCGAAGGCGGACCGGGGCAATCCCGGTGCCGAGGAGTGGATCGTGCTGTGGGATGTGACCACCGGCAAGATCCTCCAGACCGCCACGAACCGCAGCCCGATGGATGTGCTCGCGCTCGCGCCCGATGGCCGCCGCTTCGCCGAGGCCGGCGCGGACAAACGCGTGCGCCTCCGCGATGCGGCGACGCTGGCCGTGCAGCAGGAATTCCGCGCACACGATGGCCCCATCACCGCTCTCGCGTGGCATCCGACGAAGCCCATAGTGGCCACCGCCTCCGCCGACCTGAGCGTGAAGATTTGGAATCTCGAGACCGGCCGGCGGCTGGAGGAATTGCGCGGCCCGGTCGCCGCGCCTAATGCACTGTCCTTCAGCCCCAGTGGCAAACGCCTCGCCTGCTCCTCCGCTGAGGGTGTCACCCGCGTCTGGGAGCCGAAGTCGCTCGACGACCGGCCGGTGACGCAACAAGAAATTGGCGGCTGGGAAGACCTCCTCGCGCCACTCACTCCCACCACCGTCACGCAGACCGGCAATGGCTGGCGCGTGGATGGCGGTGTGCTTTACAGCCCGGGCAAGCGTTATGCGATTCTCCCGCTGCCCGCCGATTTGAACGGCACGAGCTATCAAGTGCGCGTGAAGGTGCGGCAGCTCGCTCCGAAGGGTGTCTTCCACATCGTCCTGCCCGTCGGCGACCGCATGACGGGCTTTGATCTGGATGGAAGGCCGCAAAATGGCATCTACACCGGCTTGGTTCAGGTGAATGGCAAGCTCGGCAAGGACCTGCCCGGCGTCATCGAAGGCAAACAGGTAAAGGACTCCGAGCAACACGATCTGGAAGTAACCGTGCGCCTCGTCGGCCCGAGCGCCGTCATCACCACCACGCTGGACGACCAACGGCTCTACGAATGGGCCGGCCCGGTGTCCTCGCTCAGCCAGCATCCCTCTTGGAATAGCCCGCCCGGCACCCTCGCCCTCGGCACGGCGACCGCCGACTGGGTGGTGTATGAGGTGAAGGTGAAGCGGCTGGACGCAAAGTGAGTTTCCGTTAGCCTCCGGCGCAACGCATGAACCCCGGCTCCGCCTACACTCCCGGTCGTGAGATTGCGCGTGGTGGCATGGGTGCGATCCTCTCGGCCACGGACCAGACCCTCGACCGCGAGGTGGCGATGAAGGTGATACTGGCGGAGGCGGAAGCCTCGAGCAGCGCACGCCAGCGCTTCCTGCGGGAAGCCCTGGTGCTGGCGCGGCTGGAACACCCCAACATCGTCCCCATCCACGAGATGGGCCGCAACGCGCAGGGTCAGCTCTACTACACCATGAAGCTGGTGAAGGGGCGGACGTTGCAAGCCATCCTCACCGCTATCCAGCAGGGCGACGCGGCCACCATCGAGCACTACACGCTGGATCGGTTGCTGACCATTTACCGGAAAGTCTGCGACGCGATGGCCTTCGCGCACCACCAGCGCATCATCCACCGGGACCTGAAGCCGGAGAACGTGATGGTGGGGGAATTTGGTGAAGTGCTGGTGATGGACTGGGGCCTGGCCAAGCACCTCGACGACGAACTGCACACGCAGACCGAAGCCGAGCGCGCCCAAGCCATCGAGGGCTTTCAGGAATTGAGCGACGCGCAGTTGGCCGCCGGAGAAAGCGGACTGACCATGGATGGCTCGGTGATGGGCTCGCCGCAATACATGCCACCGGAACAGGCGGAGGGCCGCTTGGCGGACATTGGGACCCACTCGGACATCTACTCGTTGGGCGGCATCCTCTACGCGATCCTGACCCTGCGACCGCCCGTGGAGGGGCGCAAAGTGGCGGAGGTATTGGACAACGTGAAGAGCGGGAACATCACGCCGCCGACGCACTACAGCGCGTCGCGGAGAGGCGGCGTGCAGGTGAGTGGGGGCGAAGTGGGGGACGCGAGCAAGGCCGTGGGCCTGCCGCATTGTCCTGATGGCAAGGTGCCGGCATCGCTCTCGGCGGTGACGATGCGGGCGATGGCATTCCAGCCAGCGGAGCGCTATGCCAACGTGGCGCAGATCGTGGCCGACGTGGAGGCGTATCAAGGCGGGTTCGCGACCAGCGCCGAGAATGCCAACGCGCTGACGCTGCTGCGGTTGTTCATCCGCCGGCACAAGACGATGACCGCTGCGGCCGCACTCATGGTGCTCCTGACGATGGGCTTTCTCGGCAAAGTGATCTCCAGTGAGCGAGCGGCCAGGGCCCATGCCCTTGATTCCGCGCAGCGCTTGCAAGAGCTCAAGGGCACCGCCCCGATCTTCTACGCGCAGGCACAAATTGACTTCGAGACCGGCAAGCTGGACGCCGCCCTCCAGAAACTCGGCTACGCCATCCAGCTCGACGAGCGAGTGCCGGGCTACTCCCTCCTTCGCGCGCACTATCGCCAGTCCAGCCTGAAGTTCGCCGAAGCCGCCACCGATTACCGGCGCGTGCTGGAACTGCAGCCCGAGAACCAATCAGCGAAGGTGAACCTGACCTTGTGTGAGAAACTCCTGCGCGAAGGCGCCGGCACCACACCGTCCCGCGACCACAAGCTTCAGTTGATCGCCGCGCTGCGCGACCAGAAGCGCACGCTTGAGGCCGCGCCGCTCGCCGCCGAGGTGGCCCCCGACTTGAACGCCGCCCGCACCGCCATCCTTGGCCGGCTGCGGGACGCGCGGAAGCTGGCTGGCTGGCGTGACAGTCGGGTTTCGGACCTGCCGGATGGGACGTTCAAGCTAGAATTTGACGGGCTAGTCCCGATTGATTTTTCGGTGCTCAAAGGCCTGCCGGTCTCGACCTTGCAGTTTAATCGCGGCGATTTGACGAATTTGGAAAGTCTCGCAGGGTTAGCACTCCGGGAACTGAAGTTAGACGGTTGTCCAGTCACCGACCTCACGCCACTGGCTGGCATGCCGCTGGAAGTCCTCGACGTCTCCGCCCTCCCGGGGCGCGATGGCGCAAAAATCATCGATCTCCGCCCACTGCGTGGAATGAAGCTGCGCGAACTCGACCTGGCCTACAGCCGCGTCGCCGACCTCAGCCCGTTGGCCGGGGCGCCGCTGGAGAAGCTGGATTTGAGCAGCACGCGAGTCGAGGACTTGAGGCCGTTGGCAAACTGCACCCGGCTCAAGTGGCTGCACCTGGAAGGCACCGAGGTCCGTGATCTCACTCCTTTGGCCGGCATTCCCGTGGAATGGCTCGCCTGCGATAGCCGAGGGGTGACCTCGATCGCCCCGCTCGCCGGCACCCCCTTGCGCCGGCTGTTTCTTCATGAAACTCAGATCACCGACC
>CAIPBN010000105.1 GCA_903863315.1 uncultured Verrucomicrobiota bacterium
AGGATTTTGCGGAAGAGGGACACCACCACCCCGGTCAGCAAGGCAAAGAAGCGCGGCAGGCCGGGCTTCACGCGCAGCGGCGGGCTGTAGAGCGGAGCGTCCACGTCCTCGCCAATCTTCTGCGGCGATTTGTGGTGCTGAAGGTGCGACTTCCGGTAGAGGAGGAAGTTCATGCCCAGCAAGCCGCTGAGGCCCTTGCCCATCGCCTCGTTCACCGCCACTGGGAAAAACAGGTTCTTGTGCGTCGCCTCGTGGATGGCCATGACGAGCCGATACTGCATGAAACCGATGACGACGAAGGCCGCCGCCCAGACCGGCCACAGCGGCCAGAGCTTCATGGCCACCAGCGCGAGCGCAAGGATGCCGACGGTGGAACCGACGTGGAGTGCGACGGGGAAGTTGCGCTTGTCCTCGCGCAATTTCTGGATTTTCTGGAGCGTTTCTTTCGTCATGCGAGCACCTGATGCCGCAGCCGAAAGATAGCCCGGAGCCCGCGTGAGGCGAGCCTTTTATTGGCGGAAGAACAGCCTTGGATGAGCCGTTAGCGGCGGGCCGAAGACCGGGTGCCGGCGCTGGGCTTGCTGGCCTTGGCGGCCGCCACAACCGGGTGAACGGTCGTCAGCCGCGAGGCGGTCGCAAGCGGGCTGGCCATGCGAACCGGCTTGGACCCTCGTTTGGCGGGACTCACCGGAGCCGGAGCGGCGACGGCGGCACTGACCGGGGTGGTTGCCTTGGGCTTCGTCGCGCGGCGGGACTTCGGAGCGGCAGTCTTGGCGGCGGACTTGGTCAGCTCTCCGACCGGCTGGGGAGGCCAGGGACGAACAGCCTGGACCGCAGCAGCGGCGCGTTCAGCCCGCTGGCGATAGAGCTCGCGCAACTGAGTTTCAGCCTGCTGCCAATAGAACGTGTCCCGGCCGGACTGGCGACCGTCCTTCTCCCACTGCAGGAAGGCGGTAAGGGCGATTTCGTCGTGCGAAGGTTCGCTGAGGCTCGGAGTGGTTGCTGATGGGTTCATGGTTTGGCTTGCGAGTTTGCTGGTTCAGTCCGCCCAACGGGCGGTTCGTGCAAGATGGAAACCCTGATTAGTTCCCGCCCGGCCTGGCTTGCAAAGGAATCGCGCAAGCAGCGAGCGGGGGTGAGGGAAGACCATCCGTGTGAGTCCGCCCCAAGGCGAATCACGCGAGGCTTATGGGGCATACCCACCTTCCCGTCAAGCCCTGCGGAACCAGCGGAAGGGAAAACTGCTCATGCGGAGAAACGATTCCGCGCATATGGAGCCAACACGGATCACCGATCAAATTGCAGGAACGGGCGCCGATTCAGAGGCGTCCGCAGGCGTCAAGGAGCCGGTGGCCGGGAGGTAGCAGGCGGGGCGCTTTCGTTTCCGAAAACCCGGAAGAACCAGATGGCCTCATAGCGCGGCAGGCGGGCCTTGGCATCCCCCTTCATGCCACCCCGCAACACGATGCGGACCGTGTCGAGCAAGATGAACATATCGAGCACGAGGCTCATGTTCTTCATGTAGTAGAGGTCGTATTCGAGCTTCCACTTGGCGTCCTCCACCGAGGAACCGTATGGATAATTGACCTGCGCCCAGCCGGTGATGCCGGGCTGCACCATCAAGCGCTCCTGAAAGTAAGGGATTTGCTGCGCCAGCTCCTCGATGAACACCGGTCGCTCTGGCCGCGGCCCGACGAAAGACATGTCGCCCTTGAGCACGTTGATGAGCTGGGGAATTTCATCAATCCGATACTTGCGCAGGAAATGGCCCACGGGGGTCGAACGCGGATCCTTGCCGGCGGTGGACCAGACGGCCCCGTGCTTCTCCGCATCCGTGCGCATGGAGCGCAGTTTGATGACGTTGAAAGGCCGGCCAAAACGCCCGGCCCGGACCTGCCGGTAAAAAATCGGCCCCGGTGAAGAAAGCTTAGTGAGCAGCATGCCCGCGAGCATGACCGGCCCCAGAAACACCAAGCCCAGCAAGGACACGATGATGTCGAAGGCCCGCTTCACCTTCTTGATGTAGAGCATGTGCGGCTGGGTGCTGGCCGCCAGCAGCCATTCGGGAGTGATCAGCTCCAATGGCACGAGCTGGTGAACTTCCTCAAACACGCTGACCAGTGACATGACCTGGACGCCGGAGTAACGCAGCTCGCAGAAGGCCTTGCACATCGCCGGATCCCCGATGCTCTTGCTGGTGCACAGCACGCGATGGATGTCCTCCCGGGGGACGATGTCGGCGAGTTCGCTCACCTTGCCCAGCACGCGCATCTCCCCGATGGGCTGGTAATTGTCGTAATGAATCAGCCCGACCAGCTCCATGTTCTCCGTGCCGAGGGACTGGAAGAACCGCGCCTCCAGCTCATCAAAGGTGCAGGTCATGATGAAGGCGACCCGCTCCCGGTAGTTGCGCAAGGAGCGCAGGAGGATGCCGTGGTGGATGATGATCGTGAAATAGACGATCGCCACGCTGATGCCAAACACACCCCGCCCGATGATCGTGGACTTCTTGAGGTAAAACAGCGGCACCATCAACAGCACCGTGCCCGCCAGACAGATGGCCAGCACAATGGCCCGGGTCGTGACCCGCTGCTTGTAACTTTGCGGGGCATAGAGGCCGCAAATATAAACCAGGCAGGGAAAGATGAAGGAGCCCAGCAGAATGCCGGGAAGATACGATTCCAGCCGCATGTGCAGGTCATCGTCCGGAATCACAAAATCCGTGCCGATGACGAACGCCACGACGAAGATCACCAGATCCACGGTGAAATGGATCGCCACATGCAACCAGTGCTGCTTGAGAATGCCGTTAGGGTTCATGAGTGGCTGTCAGTCAACGACTCCAGAATAGATCCCGGGGGGCGATAAATCCACGCCAGAGTTTCGGAAGCTTCCTTAGGGGAAAATCCGAAGGTCCAACTGGGCAGTCAGACGCCCAGTCCACCCGTTTCCTTCTCCATCACCAAACAGAGCAAAAATCCCTTCGCGCCAGGCCCAACCAAGTTGGCTGGCAGACGTGGCTTGCGACGGGTTCACCGCTGTTGCAACCTCGCGCACACAAAGACCATGGATGCCACATCACGCATCGTCACGCACCGCGACGCCCAACCTCCCCGCTGAGCCTCCCCCATGCCCAAGATTCTTGTCATCGAGGACACCGAAAACAACCGCATCATCATCAGCCGCCGGCTCAAATCCAAAGGCCACGAGGTGCATCTGTGCGAGAACGCCGAGCAGGGCCTTCTCGCCGCCCGTGAACTCCTGCCGGCCCTCATCCTGATGGATATCGGCCTGCCGGGCATGGACGGCTGGAGCGCGTGTCGTGCGCTGCGTGCCGATCCCGGGACCGCCGGCATCCCCATCATCGCCCTGACTGCGCACGCCATGGCCGGTGACCGCGAGAATGCTCTCGCGTCAGGCTGCGACGACTACGAGACCAAGCCGATTGATTTCAACGCTCTCTTCGCCAAGATCGACACCCTCACCCGCAGCGGCTCAACCACATCCGCCTGACCGCCACAGACTGACGGCACCATGCCCGACCGGATCCCCTACTCCGCCAGCGCCCGGGCGGCGCGGCGCTTCACGGCGTAGCGCTTCACCAACTCGTCGGCGATCACGCCGACCAGGATCACCGTGCCGATGATGGCGAACTCGATGTTGCTGTGGTTGGTCACGAGTGTGACGACGTTCCGCAGCACGAGGATGA
>CAIPBN010000106.1 GCA_903863315.1 uncultured Verrucomicrobiota bacterium
GGAAACCACCCTCGGAGAGTCGTAGCGGAGTTGAAATCGAAAAATGCCCAGACAGCGAGAAAACCCAGCTTTTATCGGGCTGAAATCGGTGTTAGGAAAACCTTAACGGGACAGTAGTGAGGGTGGGTTACTCCGATTCGAACAAGGACGGTGGTTACCTGTCGGCGAATTGGTTTCTTTACCGGGCGCAAAAGGAGCTCTCCCGCGTGGCGGACGAGTGCGGGGTAAAACTCCGTTTCTTTCACGGCAAAGGCGGCAGTATCGACCGCGGTGGCGGCACCAGCTACCGCAGCCTGCGAGCGCAACCTCACGCCGCACACGACGGCCGCATTCGGATCACCGAGCAAGGCGAGGTCATCTCACTCAAATACTCCAACCCCGTGATTGCCCAGCGCAACCTGGAGCAACTGACTTCCGCCGTCATCGCAGTGCAATGCCTGCCCCCCTCCGATCCGGTGGCAGCCAAACTTTCCCGCTGGGAGGCGCATCTGGACCAATTGGCTCGGCTCTCCTTCGATTGCTACCAGTTGCTCATTTATCAGACCCCTGAGTTCGTTGAGTATTTCTGGCAGGCCACGCCCATAGACCTCATCGAGCACCTTCGGCTCGGTTCGCGGCCCACGCGCCGGCAAGCCACGACTGATATCCGCCAACTGCGGGCGATCCCGTGGGTCTTTGCGTGGACGCAATCCCGGCACTTGCTGTCCGCTTGGTATGGCGTGGGACACGCGCTCCACGAGTTTACGCGCCAAGACTCAGGTGGCTTGGCCAAACTCCGCGACATGTATCAGCACTGGCCGTTTTTCCGAACGCTGATTGACAACGCGGAGGTCTCGCTCGCCAAAACCGACCTGCGCATCGCCGCCGAATACGCCGCACAGGTGCGCTCCCCGGCAGTGCGCGAAAAAATCTTCGGGCTCATCCAACGTGAATACAATCTGACACTCAAACTGCTGCTGGACGTAACGGAGCGCACGACGCTGCTCGAAAACCAGCCGGTGCTCGCACAATCCATCCGGCTGCGCAATCCGCATGTGGATCCGTTGAATCATCTCCAGATCCGGTTCCTGGCCCGCTGGCGCAGGGCAAATGAACAGCAGCGCACCGAACCGCTGCGTCGTTTGCTGGCGCTTACCGTCAACGGGATCGCGTTCGGCATGAAGAGCACCGGTTGATATGGACTTCTTCGAAGCTATTCGGGCCAACCTGCTTTCACCCGCCGTTCTCTTCTTCGTGCTCGGCCTCATCGCCGCGCTGACCAAGAGCGACCTGAAATTCCCCGAGCCGCTTTATGTTGGGCTGACGATTTACCTGCTCGTGGCCATCGGTTTCAAAGGCGGGGTGGCCATTGCCGAAGGAGGCATAGCCAAGGTCTGGCTGCCCGCCCTGGCCGCGATGGCGCTCGGGGCTTTGATTCCGCTGTGGACGTATCCGCTATTGCGTTTCGGGGGGAAGCTTCCCGCCGTGGACGCGGCGGCCATTGCCGCGCATTATGGATCAGTCAGCGCGGTTACATTCATCGCTGCAACCAATTATCTCAAGGTCGTCAATCAGCCGTTCGAAAGTTATACGACCGCATTCCTCGCCGTGATGGAGTCCCCGGCCATCCTGATCGGCGTGGTGTTGGGAAAACTCGGGACCAAGAAACCCGGCGAGAGCTCCGGTGTTTCGCTTGGGAGGGCGATGCACGAGGCGATCTTCGGCCGCAGCATTTTCTTGCTCGTCGGCACGCTGGTCGTGGGGGCGTTGTGCGGTGAAGCGGGCATGAAGAAGGTTGAGCCGTTCTTCGTGACACCGTTTCAAGGTGTGCTCGCGCTCTTCCTCCTCGAAATGGGCATCGTGGCTGGGCGCCGGTTGGAAGACTTGAAGAAAGTCGGAGCCTTCCTGCTCGCCTTTGGCGTGGTGGTCCCGCTTATCAATGGCGCGCTCGGCGTATGCCTGGGCAAGCTCACCGGCCTCGGGCTTGGTGGGGCGACATTGATGGGCGTCTTGTCCGCAAGCGCGTCATATATCGCCGCCCCGGCAGCAATCCGCACATCGCTGCCAGATGCAAACCCAACGCTTTACCTCACCTCATCGTTGGCGATTACGTTTCCGTTCAACATCACATTGGGTATTCCGATTTACCTCGAGATCGCCCGTAGACTTTACTCCTAGGCATGAGAACCCATCCGATGAAGCTGGTGACTATAGTTTGTGAAGCCCATGCCAAGGAGGTTGTGACCCACCTACTCAGCGAGGTCGGAGCGCACGGCTACACGCTCTTCGCCGTCGAAGGCGACGGTTCGCGCGGCAAGCGGCCAGCAGACATACCGGAGTTTGCAAACATCCAGATCGAAGTCATTGTGCCGCCGGCCGTGGCCGAGCAGTTGCTGGAAAGACTCGGGAATGACTTTTTCCCCCGATACGCCATGGTCGCCTTCGAGTCCGAGGTGCGCGTCTTGCGAAAAGAAAAGTTTTAAGCTCGTTGGGGACGAATGCAGGCGCAGAAGGTGGCGCTGACGGTGACTTAACTTTTCGGTCGTTTGTATCGATGTGGAACTCCGCCGCGTCGTGTAAACCGCCGTGCCGTAACGCACGAAAGCGGTTGTTCCGAGGATAATTCCAAAGTCGCAGGGAAGTTGTAGTTCCTAGTTCGTTGGCGGCCGGAGATGCTGCCCGCGTGATTGACGTTGAAATTCTGTCCCGGCAGGGTTGGGGCCACACTCCACACCGACTATGAAACTACTCGTGTCTCGCAGCGCAGCCCTGCTCATCCCACTCACCCTTCCAGTCTGGGCATTCGCGGCTGAAGCGGAATCCACCACGCACCTCCACGCCAACTCTGTGCCTCAGGCCCTCGGCCTCATGGCGCTTTTTGCCGCAGTCGGCATCGTCGTCGCCATTGCCGGCTATCGTGTATTCGACAAGTTCACGCCAGGCGACATGCACAAGGAAATCATTGAGAACAAGAACACTGCGGCGGCCATCGTGGCAGCTGCGGTGATTCTGGGGGTCAGCCTCATCGTGGCCGCGGCCATCATGGGCTGACTCATTCGCTTTCCCAAAGTGAAGCGCAGCCAACATATCCGACTCGTCCTGCTGGGCGGTTTGTCCGGGGCCGCACTGGCGAGCAGTGGGCCGACCGCCAATGCCCAGTTGTCCTCGCAGGGCTATGCGCTGCACGGCAACGCTTTCACCAACGACCACTATCTTCCTCATGCTGGCTACTATCACGCTCCCTATCGGGCGTGGTTCCCGCATCCCTACAACCACTTCGACTCGCAGCAGCAAAAATTTTGCCACGGCGGGCAGTGGTCGCCCCAGCCCCACCAGAGTTTCACTAACATCTCCGAACCCCTGCCGCAGGCGGTGGCCGCCGCCGTGGCAGCCCAGCCTAGGCCGCCAGTCCAGCATTCCACGACGCGCAGCGGGTTTGGCGGCACCTCACATTCTTGGGGAGGGATTGGTTCCTGATGATCCGCCACGCCACCAACCCGCGCGCGGACTGGCAGGCGAAGGTCGAGCAGGTGGGCCTGACCTACCACTCCCACCCGCACGGCCCTTACTGGGACGAGTCCGCATGTTACGAGCTGGCTGCTGACGAAGTGGCCGCGCTCGAAGGAGCCGCCAACACGCTGCACCACCTGTGCATCGAGGCTGCTGAAGCGGTGATCCAGCGCGGCTGGTGGGACCGGCTGGGCATCCCCGCAACCGCCATCCCCAGCATTCTGCAAAGCTGGGAGCGCGATGACTTCAGCGTGTATGGCCGGTTTGACTTCGCGTTCGACGGAGCGTCCCCGCCCAAGCTCCTCGAATACAACGCGGACACGCCAACCGCGCTGGTTGAAGCCGCCGTGGTGCAATGGTTCTGGCTACAGGACACGCGTCCCAATGCCGATCAGTTCAACTCGCTTCACGAGCGGCTCATCGCTGCCTGGCAACGCTGGGGCGGCAAAGCCCTGCACTTCAGCGCCATCAAGGACCACACGGAAGACGAGCAGACCGTGCTTTACATGCGCGACACCGCCGAGCAGGCGGGCGTAACCACGCAGTTCATCCATGTCGAGGACATTGGGTGGAACGGGGCCGAGTTCGTTGATCTGGCGGATGCTCCGATTCCCCAGTGCTTCAAGCTCTATCCTTGGGAGTGGTTGTGGCACGAGGAGTTTGGCCAGCACCTCAGACTGGAGCGCACCCGCTTCATCGAGCCCACCTGGAAGATGCTGCTGAGCAACAAAGGCCTGCTGCCCATCCTGTGGGAGCTCTTTCCCGGACACTCCAATCTGCTTCCCGCTTATGACACAGCGGAACGCCTGGGCGGCAACTTCGTCAAAAAGCCCAAGCTTAGCCGCGAGGGCGCGAATGTCTCACTCGTGCAGGCAGGCCAGGTGTGCGAGGAAGTCGGCGGCGATTATGGAGCGGAGGGGCACGTGTATCAGGCGATCGCTCCGCTGCCGGAGTTTGCCGGCAACCATCCAATCTTCGGCGTGTGGGTGATCGATCACGAAGCCGCCGGACTGGGCATCCGGGAAGACACGCGGCGCATCACGGGCAACTTGAGCCGCTTCGTGCCTCACTTCTTCAACCCGTCACAATCATGAGCACTGCCAACCCAACGCCGATCCGCGTCGGCATGAGCGGCACCTTTGCCGGAAAGAGTTATTCCATCATTGCCCGCGTGGTGATGGGCATGGAGGA
>CAIPBN010000107.1 GCA_903863315.1 uncultured Verrucomicrobiota bacterium
CAGCGTGGAGAAGATCCTCGAGAAGGTCGAACGGTGCCGGCGGCGTCTCGAACAGGGGAAACCCGGATGCACCGCTCCCACCCAACGCGGCCGCTCCAAGCCCTCGGGGAGTGTGTAGCTATTTGTGGGACACTACACTAGGAAGGTGGGGCGCGTGGGCTTTCCCGCAGGAGGCCCGCACCGGCATGAACGCCCGGGAGCTGGCCGTGCCGGAGACGCCGGAGCAGGCTCAGGGAAGGTTCGCCTCGTGGCAGTCGGAGCCCTCGGACGACTGGCTCTACTTCGGCACCGTGCATCATCACTGCTCGGCCAGCGCGTTCCAGTCCGCGACGGACGAGCAGAACGAGTGGAACCAGGACGGCCTGCACCTGACGGTGGGCCGGCTGGATGCCGAGCCGCACGACGTGCATGCGCGGTTCTACCTGGACGGCCACGCCTACGAGCCGGACCTGAGCCGGTTCTGGCCGGTGGACCCCGCGCTGGTGGCGCTGGTGCCGCCGGAGGTGCTGCCCGAGGTGGCCAGGTTCCAGATGGGCGCGAAGGTCACGGTGGACTTTCCCGAGGCCTGGCGGGCGAACCTCGTCGAGGTCCGGGCGGAACGCCGCGAACGCCGCGACGTGGGCCACACCCCCACTCGCTGGCAGCTCGAACTGCCCGAGGTGGAGCAACCCCATCGGTTCCGGCTGGAGGACGCGCTGGAGGACATCCACCGCCGCTCCGGGCACAACGGCATCCCGGAAGCACAGTGGCTGGCCGAACTGGGCCGGCTGGCCGCCGATGACGTGTGCCACCTGCTCGTCACCGCCTGTCTCGAACATGGCGTGCAGCCTGACGAGTTGCTCGCCGAACTGGCCACCAGCGAGGTTGGGGCCTGAGTGCTTCAACCGCGAAAGAACGCAAAGCACACCAAAGAATCAGCCACCAAGAGGCCCAGAAGGCACAAGAGGGAAACACTTCTCGCGCCTCTTGGTGGCCCTTTCCAGACCCCAAACCCCAGACCCGATTACCCATGTCCTCTGAACTCCTGGCCGTTCTGCGCCAGACCATCCTCAGCGCCAAACCCCGCCGGCCCCGGCCACTCGCGGCTCCGCTCCAACTGGAGCACGGGTGGCTGCTGCCTTATCTGCTCACCATCGAAGGCCGGCTCTGGGGCCGCTGGGACCATTGGCACCACACCATGCTGGCCGGCCGCTTTATCCAGCCCCTCCCCGTCCTCGACTGGGAATCCCACCCGGCGGCTCGCCGGATGCTCGAAGCTTCGCTCAACAGCATCACCACCCATGGGAGCTGGCAGGGCTGGGGTTCGTGGCAGGTGTTCGACTACTTCCTGGACTGGCTGCTCTTTGGCTTGGGTCATCGCGGTCAGCCAAGGCTGCCAGATGAACGCGCCGAGTTCGCCGGGGCCAGTGCGCGGCTGTATCAGGAGTTCAACCTCGAAACCCTGCTGGCGTGGCCGCACGATTACCTGGGCGACATCCTGGCCGAGAACCGGCACGGCCAGCAGCTCGGCTTCTACCCGACGCCGATGCCGGTGGCCCGGATGATGGCGGCGATGACGCTGGGAAGGGAGGATGCCCACTGCAAGTCGGTCTGTGATCCCTGCGTGGGCACGGGCCGGCTGCTGCTGGCAGCCTCCAACCATTCGTATCGCCTCTACGGCTGCGACCTCAACCCGACGGTGCTCAAGGCCACGCTGGTCAACGGCTGGCTGTATGCGCCGTGGCTGGTGCGGCCGTTCCCGTTTCTCGACCCGCTATTGGTCAACCCCGCCGCCAGCGCTGGCGTCAGCGAGTCCCTGATCGCGCAGGCGCGGCCTGAGCAGCTCCAACTCACCGAACACGATCCCGACACGCAGGCGCTCTTCGAGCCATTGAAGAAGCGGCGGGTCCGGCGGAACCGCCTGGTCGCCAACGCAACCACCGGTCCGTCCGAGGCGGGGCTTTCCTTGGATCCCCCACACTGATGGCAGACCACTGCGCTGCGCCAGTGGGCCAGGGGTGTCTAGCCACCTCACCCGCCGCCCCGGAGCGCAGGCTCTGGACGCGGCAGGGTGGACACAAAGCAGGACCTGGCTCAGGCCGGGTTCTCTTTTTACCTATGAGTGGGCGGCCTCTCGACTGCGTGAGTGGGCAGGCCCATTCAGGAAGCAATGGAGCGATGGGCTGCAACCGAATCACGGGTCTGGGTTTGGCATGATGCTCAAGCCGCGCCGGCCGCCTGTCTCGTTTGCAATCGTCCGTTCATCCCCGATCCCAGAAGTCGCCACCACCAGCGACACTGCTCAAGAGTCCGATGTCAGAAGGCCAGCAAGGCGGCGAGCCAGAAGCGTTGGGCGGAGCGAGTAGGCTACTGGCGCGGTTCGGTGAACAGCGACCGCGTCCGCGCCTGGCGCGCGAAGAACCCGGGCTACTGGAAGCGGGGGCGAAAGCGCCGCCGAGTGCGTTACAAGAAGACATAGCCGCAATCCTCCACGCGCCTGAGCACGGCGACAGACGCGGACCAGAGCACGGTGGCGCAACGGCGGCAGAGCAGCCCGGTGAAACTCTCGAACCTGCTGCGGGGCGACCTGGACTGGATTGTGATGAAGGCGCTGGAGAAGGACCGCACGCGGCGCTACGAGAGCGCCAGCGCCTTCGCGCAGGACATCAAGCGCTACCTCGGCAACGAGGCGGTGCTGGCCTGTCCGCCGAGCGCTGGCTACCTGCTCCAGAAACTCGTGCGCCGACATCGGCTGGCCTTCGCGGCGGGCGCGGCGGTGGCCGCGTCGCTCGTCATCGGCCTGAGCGTCTCAACGTGGCTCTTCTTCAAGGAGAAGACGGCGCGAGAAAGTTCTGTGCAAGCGGAGATAAAGACGCAATTGGCGCTTGGCGATGCGAAAGCTGAACGCGACCGCGCGGATGAGGAGGCCAAACGCTTTCAGCGCCAACTCTACCTGGTGCACATGAACCTGGCGAAGCGGGCTTGGGACAAAACCGACGTGGGCCGGGCAGTCGAGCTTCTTGACATGTAGCGCCCCCAGCCGGGGCGATTGGACTTACGGGGCTTCGAATGGTTTTATTTGGATCGCCTCTGTCACCGTGAATTGATCACGTTAAAAGGGCACACCAGTTATGTCACCAGCGTTGCGTTCAGCCCGGACGGGAAACGACTGGCGTCGCCCAGCCACGACAGGACGATGAAGGTGTGGGATGCCACGAGCGGTCAGGAGACCCTCACCTTGACAGGACACACCTTTGATGTCACGAGCGTGGCATTTAGCCCGGATGGGAAACGGCTAGCGTCGGCGAGCGCGGATGGGACAGTGAAGGTGTGGGACGCGATGACCGGTCAGTAGACACTCGTCCTGAAGGGACACGCCTTCAATGTCGAGAGCGTAGCGTTTAGCGCGGACGGGAGACGGCTGGCGTCGGCTAGCCGGGATAGGACGGTGAAGGTGTGGGACGCCACGCCACGCTCACTCGATACCGGCTCAACAACGGCGACCCAACGATGAGCTGCATTGGATCCCAATCTCGGATTGGGGTCCCGCATCAGTCGCGCGAGGAGGTCACGCCAGTGCTGACTGGTTTCTGGCAGTGTCCCCAAGGCTAATCCAGACTTTGCAGGCTTACATTCTTACGAATGGGTCTTTTGGAGCTGACTCATCGGTTGGGGCTAGTTCGGCGGTTCGAAGCACTCATGCCAATATGCGTAAGAAACTAAATACGGTCACCGCTCTCTTGATGGCTGGCCTGCTGCTTTGGTCGGGATGCGCCTCAGATAAAGTGCGTGAAGATTTTTCGCCAGCTCGGATTTGACCTGAGCAGATTGCATTCGTCGCTTTAGGACATACCACCCGCCCGGAATTTGAGGCGAAGCTGGGGAAACCATGGGCGAATTATCCTGACCTCAATGTGAGCGTTTACTGTTGGCAGAGGGTGGGGAAGGGGGCAGGAGAGGATGGCTTTGAGCACTTTCTGATGCCTAGCGGTTATAATGATCCTCGCATGGTCGTGATGGTTGCGGCTGGTCTCGCGTTAGTTCCCATCGTGGGGACAATGTCTTTTTTGGGGTGGGATCTGCGTGGACGAGAAGCCGCGCATCCAGGCCTTGGAGCGGGCGCAAGGCTGGCTGCGACTGCCTGACGGTGGGGCCTTGACGGGCTTCGCCCATGAATACACACGGCACGGCACCAGCACGCTCTTTGCCGCGTTGACCGCGGCCACGGGCCAAGTGCAGGCCGGGCATTATCAGCGGCGTCGCCGGGGGGAGTTTCTGGATTTCATGAAGCAAGTGGTGGCGGCCCATCCGGCGGGCGAGCTGCATGTCATCCTGGACAACCGCTCCACGCACAAGCCCAAGGATGATGCCTGGCTGCGGGCGCATCCACGGGTGAAGCTGCACTACACGCCGACGCACGCGTTTGGTGGTGCTGTTGGCTGCGGTGGTCGATGGTGTTGTTTCGTTCATAGTGCGCTCGCCGCCCACGCTACCCAACTCTGTCCGCCTTTCCGATACTGGCTCACTTTGGGGTGGAGGCACGAAGAATTACCGGAAAAAATGTCTGGAGTGTTCGGTTGGGTGGCCCAAAGGCTTTGGGGTGGAGGCATGGCGAACGGATGGACGCCGGTGATTCATAGAGGAAATGCGGGGTTTTCCTGCCTGCGGAACGGCTGGCACGCCCGTTGCTAAAGAGAGGTGGCATACGGCAGCGTAGAACGCCGCAGACAATCAACCAGCCACACCATGAACCTCAACCGCCGCAACTTCCTCAACGCCGCCGCCACTGCCGCCGTGGCGCTGCCCTTCATCAAAATCGGCCAGACCTCGGCCTACGCGAAGGAGTTTCACGGGTTCCCGTTTCAGTTCACCCCGTTCACCCGGGAGCTGCCCATCCCGCAGCCGCTGGGGGGCACGCCGTTGAGCCCGGCCCCCGGCACGCCAGCGGCGAGCGTGGGCAGTGAGGCGGTGTTCCACGGCATCGCGCCGGAGTTCAGCCCGAGCCACCCAACGCACCGGCCGGATTGGGACGTGCACACACTCAAGACGCACACGCTCGAGATGCGCAAGGCGGTGCATGAGTATGTGCCGGGCGTTTACACGGAGTGCTTCACCTACAACGGCTTGGTGCCCGGCCCGCTCATCCGCGCGCGGTTCGGCCAGCCGATGGTGGTGCGCACGACGAACAATCTGGATGTGGAGACCTCGGTCCACTTGCACGGCGGCCACGGGCCGGCGCATAGCGACGGCCACCCAGTCTTTTACGTCATGCCCGGCATGACGCGGGATTACTACTACCCGCACATCGTCCCCCGGGTGAGCCCAGGCGGGGCGTTCGACTTCAGCGAGTCGCCCTCCACGATGTGGTATCACGACCACGGCAATGACGTGACCGGGCACAACGTGGCGCACGGGCTGGCAGGGATGTGCAAGTTCACCGACCCGCTAGAGGAGAACCTGATGTCCACGAACGTCCTGCCCGACGCCGATGGCCCGTATGATGTGCCGCTGGTGCTGCAAGACCAGGCGCTCAACGCGGATGGCTCCATCTTCTACGATCCGCTGGATCACGATGGCCGGCTGGGAAACCTCTTCATCGCCAACGGCATCGTGCAGCCCAAGTTCACCGTGGAGCGCCGCAAGTATCGCTTCCGCCTGCTGGACGGCGCGACGGCCCGCTTCATGACGCTGCGCCTCTCGAACGGCCAGCCCTTCCTCCAGCTCGGCAATGATTCTTGGCTCCTGCCCAACGCAGTTTGGCGCCCGGAAATCACCCTCAGCATGGCCAAGCGCGCGGATGTCATCATTGATTTCACCAACGCGCCCGACGAGCTCTACCTCGAGAACATCATGCAGCAGACCAGCGGTCGCGGACCGGACGGCATTGACCGCACCAAGCCCATCCGCCTCGTGAAGTTCGTTGTCACCGGCACGCGCCCGACGAACGATGTGACGGTCACCGGCGGCACGCCGTTGCGGCCGAACATCCCCATCCGCGACTCGGAAATCACCGCTCGCCGTTCCTTCAGGTTCGAGCGATCGAACGGCGCGTGGGTCATCAACGGCGACTTTTACAGCCCGTTCCGCGCTGACGCCGTGCCGCAACTCAACCAGGCCGAGGAGTGGACGCTGGAAAACAAATCCGGTGGCTGGATGCACCCCATCCACATGCACCTCGAGGCGCACCAAATCGTGCAATACACCGGCAAGTTCCGCGCCGACGTGTGGCTCAACCGCAAGAGCGACACCGCCATCCTGGAGGACAACGGCAAGGTCCGCCTCCGCATGAAGTTCCGCACCTTCTCCGGCCCGTTTTCCTTCCACTGCCACAACAACGAGCACGAGGACATGCGGATGATGAAGAACTTCGATCCGCGCCCCGCCGGCCAGCCCAGCGTGCTCAATGGCCGCTTCTGGAACGTGCCGCAGGAAATCTCCGGCATCCCCCTCTCGGTCGTCCGCCGCAACCCCGAGCTTTTCCACTGAAAGCCCGCCGCGTCCACCTCCACCCCTCCCGCACATGAGCAACCAAATCAGCCTCCAGTTCCCCGACGTGACCGTGCAAAACCACCGGGGCGAAACCCGGAAGTTCCGCACCGATTACGTGACCGGCCGCCGCGTCCTCATCGGCTTCATCTACTGCCAGTGCGACGGAATCTGCCCGACCACCACCAAGCACATGGCCCGCATCCACCAAGTCCTCCGTGAGCGCAAACTGGACTTCCAGTTCGTCTCCATCACCGTCACCCCGCACCAAGACACGGTGCGCGACCTCCACGATTACGCGGAGATTTATGAGCAGCACCGGTGGAAGAACTGGGACTTTGTCCGCTGCTCCCCCGAGGACCTCAAGCCCCTCCGCTACGCGCTTGGGGCCTACGACCCCAACCCCGCCATCGACGGGGACTACCGCCAGCACAGCGGCTTGCTCACCTTTGGCAACGACCGCACCAACCGCTGGAGCGCCCTGCCCGCCGGCATGAACGCCGATGAACTCGCCTTCACCGTCCTGCGCATCACCCGGGACGCCGCCAAGTTGAAAGATTACCTCCAGAGCTAACACCTCTTCCGCCAACTGCCCAACCCGCCACTGCCATGAAACTCCTCCTCCTCCTCCTCGCCGGGCTGGCCGCCACCCCGGCCTTCGCTCAAACCCCCGCCCCCGCGCCTACCGGCCGCCCCGCTGACCAGGTGGTCGACGGCGGGGCCAAACCTTCCGTCCTCGTGGGAATCGAGGCCGAGGCAGCCCCCGCGAACGAAACCCGCGCGCAGCTCATCGCCCGCCTCCGCCGCCATCATGATCTGCCGATGGAGCTCGCCAAGGCTCGCCCCTCCATTCCCAAGAATCTCCACCGCTTCATCAAGGACGAACACGCCGCCCGCCAGCTCGGCAAGGCGCTCTTCTGGGACGTGCAAGTCGGCAGCGATGCCCGCACCGCCTGCGCCACCTGCCACTTCTCTGCCGGCGCGGACAGCCGCTCCCGCTTCACCCTCAGCGGCACCGTGCAGAGTGCCAACCTCACCACCAACCAATTCCCCCGCATGAGCGGCGACGTGGTCGGCTCCATCGGCATCGCCAACCACACCTTCCAAGGCGTCGTCGTGGGTCAGGCCGTGGAACTCGCCGGCCCGCCCACGGCCACCCCTACGGGCGAGCCGCACGGCCGCCAAGTCACCGGCCGCAACAGCCCCAGTGTCATCAATGCCGTCTTCAATCACCGCAACTTTTGGGATGGTCGCGCCAATAATACCTTCAACGGCGTCAATCCCTTCGGGGCCCGCGACACGAACGCCACGGTCTGGCACTGGGATGCGGATACCCGCCGCCTCTTCCAGAAGGCCATCGCGATTGAAAACGCCTCGCTCGCCAGCCAAGCTGTCGGCCCCGTCCTCAGCAGCGTCGAGATGAGCTACGCCGGCCGCGAGTGGAAGCACCTCGGCCGCAAACTCCTCTCCGTCAAACCGCTCGCCCTCCAAGAAGTCAGCAAGCAGGACAGCCTGCTCGGGCCGCTCGCCGAGACCGCGAAAAAGCGCAAGGGTCTCAAGACCGGCTACGCCGACCTCATCAAGAAAGCCTTCAGCCCCGTCTTCTGGGCCGGCACCGAGCTCGTGGACGGCTACACGCAGATGGAACTCAACTTCAGCCTCTACTTCGGCCTCTCCGTGATGCTTTACGAGGCCACACTCGTGAGCGATGACACGCGCTTCGACGAGTGGCTCGATGGCGACAACGCCCGCATGACCCACAACGAGCTCAAGGGCCTGGACGTCTTCATCAACAAGGGCAAATGCACCACCTGCCACCACGGCCCGCTGCTCACCGCCGCCGCCACCGTTCGCGTCCCCAACCGCCTCGCCCCCGAGCGCCAAGCCGCCGAATTCATGCCCACGGCCGGCCAACCGGCGGTCTTCTACGACAACGGCTTCTACAACATCGCCGTCCGCCCCTGGAACGAGGACCTCGGCCTGGGCGCCACCGACCCCTTCGGCAAGCCCCTCTCCCTCAGCTCGCAGGTCGCCAACTGGCTCAACGGCCGCCCGGTCTGGGACACCTTCATGATCGAACCTGAGGTCTTCCTCAACCCGAACCTCGCCATCAACTCCGCCGGCCTGGCCAAATACAGCTTCACCAACAGCATCGCCGCCCTCGCCAGCGTCCCCCCCGTCGCTCAAGGCAGCTTCAAGACCTCCGGCCTGCGCAACGTCAGCCTCACCGGCCCCTACTTCCACAACGGCAGCAAGCTCACTCTCCGCGAAGTCGTGGACTTCTATAACCGCGGCGGCGACTTCAGCGACGTGAACCAAAACTTCCTCGACCTCAACATCGAGCCCCTCGGTCTCAAGGAAGAGGAGAAGCAGAACCTCGTCGCCTTCCTTCTCACCCTCACCGACGAGCGCGTGAAGTATCGCCAAGCTCCCTTTGACGGCCCCGAGCTGGTCATCCCCCACGCCACGGGCAGCCCCACCCCCGCCGGCACGGATCCCGCGGATGACCACAACGTCATCTACCTCGAAGCCGTCGGCCGCGACGGCTCTGACACCGCCTTCCCCGCCTTCCTCAGCGTGAATCACCAAAGCCTCAGCACTAACGACGACGCCCTCGCCGCCGCCGCCGAAGCCGACGAGGAAGCGGATCGCGCCCCCCGCCGCGCCAACGTGCTCGGCACGCACCCACGCCCCAACCTCTTCCCGCCCAAGACGGGTCTGAACCGCCCGGCGGAAACCCTCTTCACTCGCCCGTTGGCACAGTGATTGCGATTCAACCCAACACGCACAACCAAAGCTCCGAACCCTCCAAAAATAGCTGAACCACTCCAAAACCAACCCTTCACCACCCCATAAAATGAACGCCCTCAAACAAGCCTTCGCCCTCCTCCTCCTCGCCGCCGCTCCGGTGCTGGCCCAGACGCCCGCCGAGATCGAAGGCCGCATCGAGTCCGCCACCGCCACCACCCCGACCGAAGTCACCCTCGTCGTGATGGGCATGACCGTGAAGATTGACACTTCCCGCGTGCCCGTCGTGACCCCCACCGCCACGCTCTCCCACGCGCAGATTGTAGATCCCACGCCGTTCCCGAACCGCACCGAGCCCGGCTTCATCGGCGGCACCGCCATCGTCATCGGCACCGTGGACAACACCGGCGTGCTCACCGCCGAGTTCGTCTTCATGGAGCCCGCCGAAAATATCATCCGCGGGCTCATCACCGCCATGCCCACGCCCACCACGCCGCTCCGGGTCAACGGCGTCGAAGTGCAATTCCTCGCCGACCCCCGCATCCCCGCCCTCCCCATCAAGAACGAGTTCGGCTTCCGCGTGGACTTCGCCGGCGTCACCAACCTCACCGTCGTCGCGCTCGAAGGCTACCACTCCGCCGGTATCTTCAACGCCTTCCTCCTAGAAGTCGGCGGCTTCGCCCCGCTCGCCAGCTCCGCCCCGCAGGTCTCCCTCACTCGCGCTCTTGGCCGCGAACAGCAAGACGCCACCGTCAACGACCGACTCGAAATCCGCGGGGCCATCACCATGGGCCACACCCTCAACAACACGCAGACCCTCACCATCCTCGGCGTCCGCGCCGACAACTCCACGTTCGTCCTGAGCAACACCGTCGTCGCCACCCGCCAGGACGACGACCCGCGCTTCGGCCTCTACCGCCTGAGCATCCAGTTCAACGACCTCCCTGGCGGCAGCGTCTTGCCTGTCTCCGTCCGCGTGCTGAACCCCGACCCCGCCGCCCTCGGCGCTTCCGTCACGGAAGCCGTCGAGGTGCGTTGACCCCTGTCCCGCAGTCTCCTTCCATCCAGCCCCGGCCCGCCCGCAAGGCGGGCCGGTGGCGTTTCAGGGAGAATCGCCACGGCCCGAAAGCCGTGTATTGCGACCCTGAACTTGAGATAACACCCAAAGATTGGGGGCGGACAAAGATGGGTTTGGCAATCTCTGTCCGCCTCAACCCGAATCGCGCAATCGAAATCGCCGCAAGCGCTGGTGGCGTGCCGGAGCACTGCGTTCACGCCGCTTCAAGCTGGTAAGCAATACCGAGGTGAACAGGTCGCTGAACAACGTTCGTCGAAGCGGCCTGAAGGCCGCGCTCCTCGCCTTGGCTTGAGGTTCCACTGCGGAATTTGGGCTCAACTCTTTGGCTTCTGCTCTTGGCGATTGATGGAAAGGGCTGGGGTGAGGAAAAAATCGCCCGCCACACCGCTTGAGGCCGATTCTCTTTGGCCATCCCTAGGAACTGTGGCCGCAGCGAATGTCTGACAAAGGGCCGTGGGCCGTCGGCAAGTTGGAGCTTGGAATTTGGAGCTTCCGTGCCCCGCCTCATCCCCCCGCCTCGTCCCGATACTGCTTGAGCTTGTTGTGGACGTTCTGCTCGCTCAGGCCGAGTCGGCGCGCGGTCTCGGCCTTGTTGCTTCCGCAACCCTTCAGATTCTCCAGCACCGCCAGCCGCTCCAGTTCGCGCAGCGGCATCCCGAGGAACGGCGAGAATTCCCGGCTGCTAACCGCCTCACCGCCTACCGTGGGCGGCTCCGCCACCGGCAGCGGCGCATGCCCGCCGTGATCCTCAGCGCCGCCTCGGACTCCGAAGCCCGCATCAAACGCCTGGGCCCCAACGCGCCGCTACTGCTTCAAAAGCCCATCCGCCGGGAAACCATGCTCTCCGCCATCCGCACGGTGCTGG